>SKLD01000283.1 GCA_007123395.1 Opitutales bacterium | reverse complement strand
TTGATGTCCGCCACGGCGATACTGTCCATGCCGTTGAATCCGACCTCGAAAAGAACGGCGGGCGAGTAGCTGTCCGCTCCCGTTCCGTAAAGTACGGCTATATCCGTAAGATTGTTCAATCCGAGAACGATGTCCATTTGGCCGTCCCCGTTGAAGTCGCCCACCCCGACCGACTCAGGCCGGGCATTTTCCGGGACGACGCCGTCGAGAACTTGCGGCGCGAATGTTCCGTCGCCGTTGTTCCGAAGAATCACCACGCCGTCGCTGCCCCGCAAGGCGGCGAGGATGTCGTCGTTACCATCGCCGTTCAAATCCGCGATGGCAATGCCGTAGGGATCCTGCAGCCCGGAGAATTCCGTCTGCGCGAAGGAACCGCCGCCTTCATTGAGAAAAACGCGGACAGCGCCCGCGTCGCGGTCGGAAAGGGCGATGTCCGGCAACCCGTTGCCATTCAAATCGGCGACCTGCGCGTCCCATCCATTGGAACTGGTGAACAAAGTGACCGGCACACCGAAGTCACCGGACCCGTCGCCCGGCAGAAGCCGCAACTCGGCGGCACCACGATTGAAAGTGAGAACATCGGCCAAACCGTTACCGGTGAAATCGTCCACATGCACGCGATTGGCGATATACCCGAGATCGAAGGATTCCGGCACGCCGAAGAATGAGCGGTCAAAGACGGTCGGCAGGGTTTGCCCGAGCGCCGTTGCCCCGGCCGCCTCAAAGTTGTCGCGGCCTTCAAGGACGTAACCTTCAATGTTGGCGATCTCAAATTCGCGCACAAATGCCTCCGTCATTGTGTTTCCGGCAAGGTCGCTGAGCGCGGCCTCGGCACGGAATCGATACAGCCCCGGTTGCAGCGGCCCGTCCGTCACCCAATAGGAGGCTTCCACACCGGCCGTGTAGTCGCTCCGCAGCGCTAGCGTATAGACTTCGTCATCCGCCGTGCCAAATGCGCCGTCGGGACCGGCGGAAACCAGTGAATAGTTACCGAGTTCGTTAACCGTCGCGGCGTCCATTTCCTCGGAGAACGTCAACGTGAAGCGGTCGAACACCTCGGTTGTCACGACACCCTCATCCGGCAGCGTCGTCGCCACGATTTCGGGGGGAACGTTGTCCACCGCCGTAACGACTACCGTATAAAAGGCTTCCAGTCCGCGCGGTTCACCCGTGATCGCCACGTAATGAAGCCCGCTTTGCTCCACCTCGTAGGTGAAACTTTGCACGTTGCTTTCTATGTCGAAGGACGCGAGAAGCCCGTCTTCGGCGCTGTGTACCTGGACCACCAGATCCGCCGTGTTGAAACCGGGCAGAGCCACGTCGAAATCCAGATCGACACCGGCCGTGAGATTACCTGCGGAGAAATAGTCGATGGCGTCGTTGCGGAGGAGTCCGCCGAAAACGTGCGCGCGCGGTCCCACACCCGGCTCGACGATGAACTCGAGCGGGTTGTTGTTTCCTTGCGCAAGGGTATTGTTGCTTTCGCGCTCCGCTTGCCATGGCGGAGGCGCGAGGCTCACGCGGAACTGGTACTCATCGAGGTAATTCCAGTGCGTGCCCACAGAAAGGAAATAGGTTCCGGTCGTCGGCAGAATAAAGGGCGCACTCTGTGCGTCGCCATTGGATGCGCCGGTGTAATTGAGAAGCTGTTGCCCGGAGGGCGAGAAGAGCCGCCACCGCAGGCCGCTTCCGCCAACGGCAACGCGCGGCTGCCCCGCGATGAGGATGCGCTCCCCCCGTTCACCATGGAATTTGAAGGAGTCGACCTCGCTTGTCGTGGCCAACTGCCCCCGGCCGAAAATGTGGCGCACGCCCGTCGTAACAGGATCTTCAGCCCACTGCGTGCGCGCTTCGCCACGGTAAAACTCGAGCCTGTTATTGTTTCGGTTCGCGAGAATCAGATCGGGGATCCCGTCGCCCGTCAGATCGCCCGCCGCCATTGAGCTGATCCACGAACCTCCATAAGTGAGCTGCCCGCCCGGAAGAGGGTTGAAGTCGACGACGCCATGCGCGTCCCGCGCGATCAGCGCTCCGCCCAGTCCCGTGGAATCGGCGGCTTGGGCACGCACCTCCCGCACGTAACTGTTGCCGGGAAGATCGATGAAAGCGGCCTCGGCGAAAGACCGGTCGCCACCGGACAGCAAATACGCCGCCGACCCGCTCCAGTTTGAGGAACCCCCAAGGATGTCTGGAACATCGTCGCCATCGAGGTCGATCGCCTCAATGGAAGAGACACCGCCGATCAACGCGTGGGTCTCCACACCCTGCCAATCAACGACACCCTCTAGCGCGAACGCACCGACGTGATTCCAAAACACGGACACGTTGCCCGAGCCCGTGGCTCCCACGGCGATGTCAATAAACCCGTCGCCATCGAAGTCCGCCGCCGTGATGGCCTCGGGGTTGCTCTCTCCTTCGGGGAGATTCGTGATGATGGCCTCGCGCATGATCCCGTTGCCGTCGTTGGGGAGGACGGCAAAAGCGTTCGGCCCGCGCAGGGCGACGGCAATATCCAAGCCGTTCGCGCCCGTGAGATCCGCGAGAACGATTTCGCAGGGAGTCGCGCCGGAAGGAAGCCCATACGTCGCGTCGCTGAAGGCGCGCCCGACAACCGTCAAAAAGACCGAAACGGTGTGGTCGTTGCGGTTGGAGACAACCAGATCGGGGAGCCCGCTTCCGTCGAGATCCGCCACTTGCAGATCCCACGGGTTGGCACCGGTGTCGAGATACACGGGTGCGGCGAAGCCGCCGGAACCGTCACCGAAATAAATGGCGAGCTGATTCTGCGGTCGTAGAAGGACGGCCAAATCCACGTTGCCGTCGCCATCGAAATCAGCCGTGCGCACCCGCCACGGTGTCCCCTCCACCGGGAGCAACTCGGCGTCCGGGTTGTAGCTGCCGCTGAAATCGCCTTCCGTCACACCGAGGAACGTGGCCCCGCCGAAGGAATCGTTGTGTCGGCCCTCGACAATGTAATCGCCGAACGGCTCCACCGTGAATGTGCGGACATACGGTGTCGCAAGAGCGTTGCCAAAGAGATCGAGGATGGATGTGAAGACGGTGAAGCGGTAGGCGCCGGGCTGCGGGGGACCGTCGCTGACATAGAGTGAAATGGTATTACCGCCCGCATACTCGGTCCACGGCAGAACGGTATAGAGTTCGTCATCGTCCGTGCCAAACTCCCCGTCCGGCCCGGCCGAGCGCAACTCCCACGCCTCCGGCGTGTTCACGGTCTCCGGATCGAGATCCTTGTTCACCGTCAGTGTGAAGCGGTGTACAAGCGCGTCGGTGGTAGCCGGATCAGGCTCCGGCAGGGTATCCGCTGTGATCAGCGGCGCCTCATTGTCGATGAGACTGAGCGTCAGGAGGTAAGCGGAGGTGAGGCTTTTCACCCCTCCGGTGACGACGGCGTAGTAATTGTCGCCGGCACCGTCGGCGACGGTGTGGGTGAGCGAAAGGACGCCGGGGCTTTCCTCCACGACGAGACCGCCGTCGGCCCGGTGGATGGCGAGAACGGGCTCGAATTCATCCGTGAAAAACGGCAAATCGAGGTCCAATTGGATTTCCACGCCGGGGACAAGGAGGCCGAGGGCAAAGAAATCCGCCGGATCGGCGTCGAGGATCTTCCCCGCCACGGAGGCGGAGCGGGTTCCCGGAGAGACGATTTCCAGAGGGAGCACCTGCGCTTGACCGGTGTTGTTGTTGCTTTCGCGCTCGGCGACCCATGGTGCGGGAGCGAGCATCACATGGAAACGGTATTCACCGAAATAATTCCAAT
This sequence comes from Opitutales bacterium, assembly GCA_007123395.1. Taxonomy (GTDB): domain Bacteria; phylum Verrucomicrobiota; class Verrucomicrobiia; order Opitutales; family Oceanipulchritudinaceae; genus SLLG01. The sequence goes on along the minus strand of SKLD01000283.1, from coordinate 10,241 downwards.
TGCGGAGCACTTGGACGTAATAAGTGCCGTCGTTGGGTAGATCCGTGTAGGTCTCATGCAGCACGCCGTTCGAGCTTGCCGTGCTGTTGCGGAGCCGGTCTCCATCCGGAGCGTAAATCCGGTAACGCAAACCGCTCGAACTCGCCGCCGGGGTTTCCGTTGTGAAGACCAAGCGGTCCCCACGGCGCCCCTCGAAGGTCCACCATTCCTCGTCATCCACATGTTCGAGCGCGCCGCGCGCGAAACCATGACGCACATCACTGGCGAGCGGGCTCTCGACGAGGGGCTTCATGCGCTCTCCCCTGTGGATATCCACGCGGTCGCCCGTTGATTTGGCAACGGCGAAGTCCGGCACGCCGTCACCCGAGAAGTCCGCCACCTCGCCCGACATGGGCTGCCCGTCGCCGCTGTATTGCAGGTAGGCGGGAAACGCCTCGCCGCCAAAGACAACCGTCGCCCCGCTCGTGCGCACGGCGAGGACAGCGGGAACACCGTCGCCCCGCAAATCAACGACCCGCAGGCCGAGTCCGGTACCGTTGGAACGAAACGCCGCCACATCGCGGCGCTCCCCGAAATCGCGCCCGCCAAGATTCGGCCAAAAAGAGATGTTGTTCGACCAGCCCGAGGAAATCGCGACGAGATCGACGGTTCCGTCGCCGGTCAAATCGCCCGCCCCCACGTCAAGCGGATTGGAGAACCCGTCCAGCACGGTTGTTTCACTGTAATCCGCCGTGCCTTCCGCCGCGAAGGTCCCGGCGGAGCCCCAGAAAACGGTCAAGTCGTTGCTTCCGCGGTGCGCGAGGACGACATCCATAAAGCCATCGCCATCGAGATCGGCGGCGGCGATCCCCTCCGGATTGGAGCGACCGGCGGGCGACGGAACGAAGACCGCGTCCTCAAAACCGCCCTCCCCGTCGTTGAGGAACACGGCGAAACCGTTGGGCCCGCGCAAAGCGACCGCGAGATCGGGACGGCCGTCGCCGTCGAGATCGGCCACGGCAATGCCATACGGATCGTTCCCGGGCGTGGAAAGGACTTCCATCGTCAGGCTCCCGTCCGCGCCGCTCCGGAAAACGGAAATCGTGTGGCTGTTCGCATTGCTTACGATGATATCGTCACGCCCGTTGCCCGCGAGGTCGACTACGGCGAGGTCGATCGGATTGCTCTCCGTGGAATAGACCGATGGCGCGCCAAAGGAGCCGTCGCCCGCGTTCGGGAAGACAAGCAGCTCCGCCCCTGCCCGGTTGAGCACGGCGAGGTCCGGCAGGGCACCGCCGCGCACGTTGGCGGCTCGTGCGCGCACGGCGCCGGTCGCCTCAAGCGCCTCCGGCACCCACGCGAAGGAACCGTTGAACCCTCCGGGCGCGTCGTAAACGAGCGGAACGGCGGCGGCGGGACCATCATTGCCCGGCCGCGCCTGCGTGAAAAGACCCAGTGCTTCAATGTTCACCGTCTCCGTGTAAGCGGCGGCCAACGGCTGGCCCGCCCGGTCCGTCAGATTCGTCGTCACCGTGAGACGGTTCTCACCCGGCAGGAGCGCGCTGTCGGTGAGGCGCAGGGAGACGGCCAAACCGCCCGCATACGGCTCCACCGCAAGCGGATAGAGTATATCGTCCGCCGTGCCGAAAATCCCGTCCTCTCCCGCCCAACGCAGCTCGTAATTTGCAACCGTATTGGCACGCGCCACATCAAGCTCTTCCGAAAACGAAATTTCCACTTCGCGCACCAAAACTTCCGGCGCGTCCGCCGCGGCGGCAAGAGTTGTTCCCGTCACGGCGGGGGGAAGCGTGTCACCGACAAACACATCGAGCAGGTAAATGGCGTCCAGCCCGCCCGGAAAATCCACCGGCGCATAGGACGCCACGCGCGTGGGCGCGGTGAGGTCCACCCGTCCAAGGGTTCCCGTGTAGTTCCACGGCCCGCTGTCCACCACGTCGTTACCCGCCGCTTCGTCAAACCGCCACCATGCCCCGAGGCCTTCGGCGGACCCTTCGATGTGTATGGTGAAATTCGCGGCGATTTCTTCCGCGCTCAGAACACGGTGCCAGATGCGGAACTCGTCCAATGTGCCAAGGAGCACCTGATTCGGGTCAAGGCCGCCGCCAAGGGTATCCTGCTCTTGGCCCAGCATAAGTCCGCCCTCGCCAATGTCCAGAACCGGCATACTCATCGACCGGGTTCCCTGTGAGACTCCGTTGATGAAGAGTTCGGCGACGTTTTCCGTGCCGTTCCGTACAAAGGTGAAATGCCGCCACCTTCCATCCGAGAGCGAACCGGTGTTCCATATCACATTGTTTCCGGAAGATGCGCCACTGAAGAGTTCAAGGCGGGAATTTCTGTAAAAAATCAAAAACGCGTTATCGTTCCCGGCGTTCGCACCGCTGATAACCGCTTGCTCGCCCCCGACCACCGTCCGCCACCAGAACTGCACGGTGACATTCTCCTGTCCGTCCAGCACCGTGTGCGGAAGCATCACAACATCCGTTTCCCCGCCGAATTCCAGCGCGCCGCCCGCCGCGTTGGCGTGGGTGACTTGGAGAAAGTATTCTCCGGCGTCCGCAATGGCGTGGCTCTCCGCGCCTTCTCCGTCAAAATCGGCGACGGGCGCGCCGGTGCCGTCGAGCATCCGCACGACCAAATCGCCGGATGAAAGCGAACCGGAGCCTTCGAGCCCGAGCGAAGGATTGACGGTGTCGCCCGTTGATAAAAAACCAAGGGCGTATAGATCGCCTTCGGTGTCCCCACGGTCGAGTGCGCCCACCGCGCGCAGCCGGTAGCCGCCCGCCACGGCGACGGGGGAAAGGAGGCGGGTCGCTGTTGCAAGGGTGTCGTTGGGCTCCACCTCGAGATCGAGGGGGGCCCGGTTGCGGATAACCCGCAAACCATACGCGACGGCCTCGTCCGGGCTGAACACCCGCACATGGTAGGTGCCGGGAACCTCAAAAACGTGGTTGCGGATTTCCGCCGGTGCCCCCGCCGCGCCGTTCACCGTGAGGAGAGTCTGGCCCGCCGTGTCACGGAGACGCAGGTACATGCGCGCGGTGGCGGATTCACCCTCCACCCGCACGCTTAGCTCATCACCCGCCTCCGCGTCGAAAAACCAGTCGTCCTCGACATTCACCCCGCCGAGCGTCGCCGTTTCCATCGCGATGGAAACAGCGAGACCATCGAACGGCTGCTCCATGGCGAGAAGGGAGGAACCGTGCGCGCCCGCCGGAAGAAGCCCCGCGAAAAACACCGATCCCATGAGGAGCGCGGCCCTCGCCGACCCGCGAAGGCCCGCTCGTTTGCGCCGCGGGAAAGAACGCACGGCGATTTTCCGGTACGCGGTCGCACCAACCGCGGAGAGGAGACGAAGACTCGTTTTCATGGCAAGAGGCGTAAGGGTGAAAACCAGCGGCACGGGAGAAAGCGGCTAAGCAAAACGTTTCGGCCGGTTAGCCGAGTAAGCAGACCTGTCGCGCTAAGCCAAACTCTCCCAGCGTCCTGGAACTATCAAAAAACCGTTTCTGTGGTTATAGCAGAGAGCGTCCTGAAAACAAGGTTTAATTTTCGCTCGACCCCAAAAAAACACGAGCCTCAACCCGTTCACAAGGCGACTCGCGAAAATGTAAAAATCAATCCCACTCCAGCACGATTTTGCCGCTGTCGCCGGAGGCCATGAGATCGAAGGCCTTGCGGAATTCATGGTAAGGGAAACGGTGCGTGATGACAGGTGTGATATCGAGGCCGCCTTGGAGCAGAACGGTCATCTTATACCATGTCTCGTACATCTTGCGTCCGTAGATGCCCCGCACGGTAAGGCCTTTGAAAATGATCTTGGACCAGTCGACAGGCGCGTCGGCGGGAAGCAAGCCGAGCAGGGCGATGCTCCCGCCCGCGAACATGACGTTGACCATCTGCGAAAGCGCGGCGGGGCTGCCCGACATCTCGAGCCCGACGTCGAACCCCTCTTTCATGTCAAGGAACCGCTCCACCTCGTCAAGTGAGTCTTTGGAGACATCGACCGCGACGGTCGCGCCCATTTTGCGGGCAAGCGCGAGCCGCACCGGATTAATGTCGGTGACAACTACGCTGCGCGCTCCCGCGCGTCGGCAGACGGCTGCCGCCATGCAGCCGATGGGGCCGGCGCCTGTGATGAGCACATCCTCGCCCACCACATCGAAGGACAACGCGGTATGCACGGCATTGCCCAGCGGGTCGAAGCACGAGATCACCTCGAGCGGGATGGAGGGGTCGGCCAGCCACACGTTGGTCTGGGGAAGGCAGATGTATTCGGCGAAGGCGCCGTCGCGGTTGACCCCAACGCCGCGCGTATGCGGGCACAGGTGCATGCGCCCGCCGAGGCAGTTGCGGCATTTTCCGCAGACGAGGTGACCCTCGCCCGAAACAAGGTCGCCCTCCTTGAAGGCGCGCACGTGTGATCCCGTTGCTGCGACCCGCCCGACGAACTCGTGTCCGATGACGAGGGGCGGCTTGATCGTTGCGGCGGCCCAATCATCCCAATTGTCGATATGGATGTCCGTCCCGCACACCGAAGTCCGCAGAACGCGTATGAGAACATCGTCGGGGCCGGGTTCCGGGACCGGCATGTCCCGAATCTCCAGTCCCGGACCGGCACGGGTTTTGACAATTGCCTTCACTCCGCAACCGTCTCCGCCGCCTTCGCCGAGACAGGCAGGCGCAAGACAAAGCGGCTGCCCTTTTCCGGAGAGGATTCATCAAGGATGAGTTGCGCTTGCATCTTAAGAGCAAGGCTCGCGGCAAGAAACAATCCCAGACCGGAACCGGGATACCGCCTCGAAAGACCGGCATCGACCTGAGTGAAGGCATCGAAAATCCGCTGCCGCTCCGCTTCGGGGATTCCGATCCCGGTGTCCTCCACGGTGATTTCCACAACACCGTCCGTATCCCCGTTCTCCACCAGCAGGCGAACGTATCCCGTCTCGGTAAATTTCACCGCGTTGGACAAAAGGTTCAAAAGGACTTTTCTCAGCCCCGCGGGCGAGCCCTTTAATTCACGTGTCACATGCTCTGAAAACGAGAACTCGAATCTTAGACCCTTCGCCTCGCACAGGGAGGTATACAAGGATGCGACATCCTCGCAAATCTCATATAAGTTGTACTCCGTCATTTCCACCGCTTCCTCAGCGGCTGTGTCCATGTGGGCTGCCTCAATGAGGCGGTCGAATCTCCCGGCGAGGGCCTCCGCCTCCTCCTTCATGAGCCGAATATCGTCTTCGAACCGCGTCCCCGCGGCCTCCTCGAGAACAAGCTGGCTCAAGCCGAGGATGGCGTGCAATGGGCTGCGCAATTCATGGCTCACCGAGGAAAGCAAATTGCTCTTCGCTTGGTCAGCGTGGGCGGCCGCTTCCAGCGCCCGCACGAGCCGCGCGCGGGCGGTCTTCTGCTCCGTCACGTCCACCACGGCGACAAGGCGCGACTCTTGCCCGCCGTAGAGCATAGCGTGCGAATAGATCTCCACCCAAACGATGCTGCCGTCCACCCGTCGGTGCCGCCAAACACCCGACTTCTGGTATTCCGCCGTGTCATCCAAGGAATCGCGAAGCCGCGCCAGATCTTCCTCTGGACGGATCTCATCGATTCCCATCTTCAAAAGAGCATCGGCCGAATATCCGTAGAAACGGATAGCCGCATTGTTCACCCGCAAAAACCTGAGCGTCTCGATATCGTAGATAACCAACGGCAGCGGATGCGCGTCGAAAATGCCGGCGAGGGAAGCGTCCTTACGGTCCAGCTCAGCCTTCATGCGCTGCACCGTGAGCACTTCCCGATGCGCCAGCCAGCCGATCAAAAGAGCGGACATCGTCACAAAAACGAGTCCTTTCGCCGTCTGCGCCACCACGCCGGTGGCGATGTCTTCCGCAAAGACGGCCAGCCACACGCGGTCGCTGATGACGATCCACACCGCCGCCGCCGCCAGATAGACGAGCGCCACACGCAGGCCTGAGCGACGGGATATCATCGCACGCCTCTCTTTCTCCGGTCGCGACAGACCACACGGATTCGACTTCCGCGCAACACCGACATGACGATAAGATTGATTTCGGAATAGAAAAAGTAAAGCTGTTTTTGCGGGCTTGTGGTTTCCTTGAAAGCCCGCCGCGCGTAAGCGCCCCCCGCTGCCGTCATCTGCTCATTTCTTGCACGGTCCCGCGGATGAAGGCGGCGAGGGCCTCCTTCTGCCGCGCCAACTCATCACGCACGGAATACATCATGTGGCCGGCTTCGTAGTAATTCACGACAATGTTGGCGCGCAGGTCCGGGTCGAGGTAAAGCCGATCAAGCGTGTAGTCGAAGGCGAAATAAGGCGTGGCAAGGTCGTAATAACCGCTGCACACATGCACGCGCAGATGCGGATTCGTGCGCATCGCCTCGCGCAGGCGCGGCCCTACGTTCACATAACGGTGGCGGAACTCGTCGCCGAAATCCCACGGCCAGACGTTGGTCAGGATCTCGTAGACGCGGTCTGATTTGTATTCCAGTTCGCGCCGGAGGAGATCGTTGAGGGCGCTCGTGTAGGGACCGAAGAGATGGGTGAAACTCGGATCGTCGGCGCGGGAACCGCGGTCCCACGGGGTCGGCGCGCTGCCCGTGTATCGCCCGTCAAAGCGGCCGATGCGTTTGCCCCGGTCTTTGAGAAGGTGCTCGAAAAAGACACGGGCCGACAGGCGCAGGCGGTGCTCGCGGATAATGTCGGCGTCCAACCCGGTGTAGCGCGCGAGGTCTGCCGCCAGTTCCGCCTGCTCCGCCTCCGGCAGCGCGCCGCCCCGCAACAAAGCGGGGGCGTAGGTCTCCACCGCGAAGGTCTCCACCTCGCGCAGCAGATCCTCCAACGGGCGCGCCAGCAGGTCCTCACCGAGTCGCCCATGGTAGTGCGCCGTCGCCGCGAAAGAGGGAAGGAACAGGACAAAGGGCAGGTCATTGTCCTCGCTGAACTGAAGGGTGGAAAAATCAAATACGGCCGAGACAAGCATGAGGCCGTTCAAATACATGCCGTGACGGTTCTGCAACTGGCGGGCGAGCGCGGCCGCGCGCGTCGTCCCGTAGCTCTCGCCGATGAGAAATTTCGGCGATGACCACCGCTTGTGCTCCGTCACAAAATTATGAATGAAGAGCGCCACGGATTCGGCGTCCTCGTCGAGCCCGTGAAACGACTTCTCCTTCTCCGGATCGGTCGCGCGGCTGTAGCCCGTGCTCACCGGGTCGATGAAGACAAGGTCGCTCACGTCGAGCAGCGAATACTCGTTGTCGACGAGCCGATGCGGCGGGGGCGGCGCGGTGCCGTCGTCGTTCAGATGGACCCGCCTCGGCCCGAGCAGCCCCACGTGCATCCATACCGACGAGGAGCCGGGCCCGCCGTTGAAGGAAAAGGTGAGCGGACGGGTCTCCGGCTCATGGTTTTTCTTCAGGTAAGCGATAAAAAAGACCTCCGCCGTCACTTTGCCCTCCGCGTCGCGCAACGGCATTTTGCCCGCCTTTGCACGGTACTGGATCACGCGCCCGTCGATCTTCACCGAATGGTTCGTCACCACCGGCTTGGTCCGGGCCGTGTCGTCAGCTCCGGCCTTGCCGCCGTTGTCCGAAGCCGGGGCAGGCGACAGCATGATCGAAAAGAAGAATGCCGCGGCGGTGCCCGCCGTGCGAAGTGACATGGGGAATCTCATAAACCTCCATGCCGGAGCCGCGCCGCAAAAGGTCAAGCGGGATCGGCGGCAAACGCTCCCCGTCCGCGCGTCAGTCGTAAAAAACCTCCCGCAGGCACAGTCCCTCCGGCGGTGCGGTCACGACACGGTTGGTGCGGATGCGCCCGGCGAGGATTTCCGCCACCTCGTCCGGCGTCAGCTTTCCCGTGCCCACATCCACAAGGCAACCGGCGAGGCTGCGGACCATTCGGTAGAGGTAGCCGGAGCCCTCCGTCACCAGTTCCACGCGCGGTCCGTCGCGCAAGACTTCGAGCCGCCGCAAATCCTTCACAGCATCCTCGGTGCGGTTGTCGCGCGGGTTTGCCCCGAAGGCACTGAAATCGTGCCGTCCCACAAGCCGCGCCGCCGCTGCGTTCATCGCCCCGACATCAAGCCGGCGTCGCCCCATCGACCAGCGGTAGCGCGTTTCCATGGGCGGGGCAAAGCCCTCGAAAAACGAATACGTGTAGAATTTACCCGTGGCCGAGAACCGCGCGTGGAAATCCGGCGTGGTCTCCGCCGCCGAAGTCACTTGGATACTCTTCGGAAAGCCCACGCGCAGCGCCTCCGCCAACGCCTCCGCGCCGTGCCGCCACCCGCCGTCAAAATGGAACACCTGCCCCGTGGCGTGCACGCCGGCGTCCGTGCGCCCCGCCCCGTGGATGCGCACCGGCCCCTTGAAAAGAAAGGCCAGCCGACGCTCAATGTGGTCCTGAACCGTGTTGCCGCACGCCTGCGACTGCCATCCCGCGAAATCCGTGCCGTCGTAGGCAACCGTGCATTTCCAGCGCATGACAAACCGCGCGGCCTACATGCCGAACGGCTTGTAGTACACCGTTATGGCCGCGAGCGCACCAATGCCGACAATGATCCAGTAGTTCACGGTCGCGAGTTCGGGCTTGCGGTTGATCACCATCAGAAACGCCCCGAGCATCAGCCAAAGAAAGATCTTGATCCAGATCCACGTCGTGAACCCGTATGCCGGCTGCATGCCGAAACCAGACACGAAAATGAGGAGCAGCCCCACCCCGCTCGTGATCGCCCCGAACTTGCGCAGGCCCGCGTGCGCGCTCGCCAGCCAACCGCGCGCGATCAGCGCACCGTAGCTCGTGAAGACAAGCAGAATACCGACAAGGTGGAGGACCAGGTAGATTTGCTTCGGAATCATGGCACCGATTTCGGAACAATCCGCACGCCCTGGCAAGGACAACCGCGCCGGGGCGGCGACGCATACACCAAAAGCCCGCGGGAACATCGCGCATCTAGGCATTCGGTGCGCGGAAGCCGACAACAGCCGCGGCGGGCGAACTCAGACACCTCCATGATCGCCCGCCAAAAACCATTGGCGGTTGCGATTGATGCTGTTCATCGGTGCGGGCGCAGCCTGCCGCGAACTACGGTGATCCTTCACCGCCTTTGCCGTGCAAAAGCCCGCCGCCACAACGACAAAAGCGAAAGCCCCCGGCATGGAGCAGCACCCGTCCCGTTATCGTCCCTTCTTCGCGATCAAAGCCTAAACGGAACGTCTTCCGCGAGCGAATCTCCACCCGCCCCATTGCCAAGAATCAGGCCGACTTTTCCGCGCCGGTTCGAAACATCAAGCATCATCCTGAAATCCCTCCCGTCCCGGCTGACGTTCCCTACCTCACAGACAGCACCTCGCCCCCGGCTCCGCCACCCGTGACATACGACTCACCCGCCCGCTTTCCGCGCAATGCCGCCGCCAGCGGAGTTTGGAATGTCAGCGTCGTCACCCGTATGTCGCCCACGATCAGTTCCTGGCCGCCCGCCGCAGGCACAAAAAAATACCAGTCGGTCTCGCCCGCCTGCGCGCACTGCACCAACGCCCCCGGCCCAGCCTGTGTAACCGGACGCACGAGCACATCCCGCTGCGAGCGAACCATCTCCATCGCCCGCATCCATTCCCGCGCCTGCCCCGCCTGCCCCGCCGCCAGATACGACGCCTCCAGCCCCTGCGTGTCCCACTTCGACTCCGCCCGCGCCTCCTCGTCCGTCGCATACGCCGCCGCATCCCGCGACGCCGCCACCGCTCCCGCCAACTCCGCCTCCAAGTGCTCCAGAAACGCCGCATACACCGCCGCCTTGTCCATTCCCTCGCTCATGTCCCGCACACCCTGCCCCCACCCCCAACCCCCCGCAAGCCCTCCCGCCGCGTCCCCTCCTCGTCAAATAATAAATGGCGTACATCAATTTTATCCGTCAATTGTTAAATCTCTAATAAAAAAGATTTATAAATGTTTTGCATTTATCTTGACGGGAAGGAGCGTAGGCGAAAGGATGGCGGGCATGTACAGACGGCCCTACCCAAGGAGGCTGGTTGCGCCGGAGGGCGAATCAGCGTGTTATCACTGTTACGGCAGGTGTGTGAACAAGGAGTGCTTGCTCGGCGACGGGGAGGCGAAGGACCGCTTTGTCGCGGAGTTGCGGCGGGTGGCGGACTTCTGCGGGGTGGAGGTGCTGACCTTCTGCGTGATGTCCAACCACTACCACATCCTCGTGCGGGTGGACCCGCGG
>SKLD01000046.1 GCA_007123395.1 Opitutales bacterium | reverse complement strand
CTGTATTGACGGTTTTTCCATCGGCAATGGCACCGAATTCGAGAATATTGAAGACGGGGGCAGACGAATTTGAGATGTTTTGTTTCATATGGTTTTAGTGGCTGAAGTCTTTCGGTTGTTTGTCAGTGTTGTTTTCATTGCGGAAATATTAGTAAGAGAGGGCGTGTGCGGCGGACTGCTGATCCTTTCATGCCCAGACCACGTCGGGCCGGGGATCGGCGGACCGGCTGCGGACACACAGGCCGCGCAGCTTCACGCCCTTTGTATTGCGAAAGTAGAGGCCGCGGGCGGGCAGATCCTGAGCAAATGCGCGGGCATGCCATGCGACCTGCAACTCCGGCACGGCGGTGTCGTAATCGCCGGGGCTGCCGGGCACGGACAGATCGATATCGTGGAATGTCAGGTCCTCGATAGGCGGCGCGTCCGTATGGGCGGTGAAGCTGCTCGCCACCGGTGAGGCGAGCTTGCCTTGAATGCGTTCGTAACGCAGACGGCTAATGCGCCCCACCGTCAGCTCGTGCCTGGCATATTTCGGACGGTGCGGGCTGATCAGGTTGAGATACGTGAAAAACGCCGTCTGACAGCCTTGGATGGTGAGGTCGCGGAAACAGAAATCGCGCATGACGGAGCCTTCCTGGCTCTCAATGGCGATCGCGCTGGCGGCGTTGTCATCCCTCCCGGGGTCGATTTTGTGCCGCGCGCGCGAGGGGACGATGGCGCAGTGTTCGATAAGAATATTTTCGCACAGGCCGCTGCTTTCGGAACCGATGTGAATGACCCGGCAACGGCTGGCGAGGGTGCAGTTGCGCATGTGGATGTCGCGGTTCACGCGGAAGCCGGTGGATTTTACGCAGAAGGCGTCATCGTCGGCATCGATGCGGCAGTCTTCGATGAGCACGTCGCGACAACCGTCGAGGTCGAGTCCGTCGTTGTTGGCGTTGGCGTGGTTGAAAATGTCGAGTCCCCGCACCGTCAGGCGCTCGCAATCGCAGAGGTGGTGGCCCCACTCGGCGGTGGACTGCAGGCGGTAGCCTTCGAGGCGCACATCCCGGCACTTCCACAGGCGGATGCCCCATGGCCGCGACGGTTTGTGCCATGCACCGTTGCCACCGGGGATGGCATAGCAGCGCCACGGCTCGGCGCCGCCCTGCCCGTCAATCGTTCCCGGACCCTCGATGGCGATGTGCTCGCAGTCCTCCGCGTAGATCAAGGCCATGTAGATACGGGAACCCCCGGGCGTGGAAAAATGCTCGATGAAATGCGTGTCATAATCCTCCACGCGGTCGGACCCAAGGAGGGTCGCGCCTTCGCTCAGGCGAAGCGTGATGCCGCTGCGGAGCCGGAGGCCGCCCGTGCGGTAGCGCCCGGCGGGTACCTCCACTACGCCGCCGCCCGATGCGGCGGTTTCGTTGATCGTTGTCTGCAGGATGCGGCGGTTGTCCGTGGCGGAGGATTCGGAATGCAAAGGGGCTTTCATCACGTTCCCACTCATTGAGGTTGTCACGTATACCCGAGGGCTCGGAGTTCGATCTTGAGGTGGTCCAGCATTGCATCCGCCATGGCGGCGCAGCGGTCGGTGGACAACGTGATCAGCGGATCAAGAAACAACGCTTCCCGCGCGGCATCCAAATCGCGGGCGAGAGCGGCGGATAAAAGGGCCTCCTGCACATCCACCACGCGGGAAACCAGACTATGTGCGGAAGAGGGCAAGGGATGCGCCAGCAGTGGGGTGACCCGGTCGCGGCGGAACGCGGCGTTGGTCTCCACCACCGCATCCCACGGCAATTCGGGGCTCTGTCCGCGGTTGGGTAGATTGACATTGGTGTCGAGGTGCCGCAGGCCCAGCAAGGCCTCGATTTGCTCGACCCCTTCCTCGCCGCTCGGGTTGATGGCTGCCTGCGCATAGGTATCCACGGAAACATCTTTTTTGCCCCGCGATTCCAGCCGGTAACTATAGGGCGTGCAGACCACGCCCCAGCGATGAAGCGTTTTCTCATCGCGGGCATACCACGGGACGAACTCCGCCAAGTGCCGGTCCCCCGCCGCCCCCAAGGCCCCAAACCGGCGGAACAGATCCAGCGACACGAGGCAGTGGGATCCGAAGTAGCGTTTATTGCGGACGCGTTTGCGCGCATCGCGGGTGCGGTCGGCAAAGAAATCCGGCTGGCTGATTCTCTCGCGCAGGGCGGGAAACAAATCCACGCCGCGGCAATGGGCTTCGGTCACCCACGTGAAGTGATTCACACCGTTGATATTCACTTCCACCTCCGGCAGGCGGATATCCTCCATGCCGAACGCGTCTTGGGCGACTCCGCGGAGCCGGTGCTGGGTGCCGAAGACCTCGTGGCAGCATCCGAAGGCTTTGATTTCGGGCTCTGCGGCGTAGAGGGCGCGCGTGCAGAGGGTCATCGGATTCGTGTAGTTGATGACCCAAGCCTTCGGACAGTTCGCCATAATCGCGCGCGCGAAGTCTTCAAAGACCGGGATGGCCCGCAGCCCGCGCAGCCATCCGCCGGGTCCGGTGCTGTCGCCGACCGGCTGCACCACTCCGTGGGCGCGCGGGATTTCCAAGTCCGCGTAACGCAGCTCGGTGGGGCCGGGCTCGATGGAAATGACGACGAAATCCGCCCCCTTGAGGCAGCCCGCCAGTGTCTTCATGGCGCGGACCTTGAAGTTGGAGACTGCTTCGGGACGCCCGAAAATCCGTTTGCTGATCTCGACGTTCTTGCGGGCGGCCTCGTGATTCAGATCATAGAGGCTGATCTCACCGTCAAACCCGGCCTTCACAGCTAGGTCTTTCATGAGATCCCTTGCCCAATAGCGGCTGCCGCCGCCAATGATAGCGAGTTTGCAGGCAGGACGGGGGGAGGATGATGACTGTTTTTTTGACATATTGAGAATCTCAGAAGGAATCAGTTGCGATTAAGAGTGCAAGCGGCGTCTCGCCGCTTTTTGAGCCGCTGCTCGCTGAATGCGTAGTCGCGGTGCTTCAGCCCGCGACCGGAGAGTGCGGGATTTTTTGGGCGCGCCGGGCTGTCCGGCCTGCCCGGTTTGGCGGCAGCCACAGTGGTCGGGCGGCCCTTCATCCGCACAAGCGTCCGCATCAACGGTCCACCTCCAGCCGGAGGAAGCCGATGTCGTCGGTGGCGGGCACTGACACCTCAAACAAACCGGCCCCGCTCTCAGGCGCGCCGTGGGCCTCCCACACGGGAGCCGTTCCCCAGTCGGCGAGGTCTTCGCTGTGCCAGACGGCGTAGCGGACCTGCGGATCGTCGATGCGGTGGAAGCTGAGGTGCAGGGTGCGCCCGTCGGGTGTAGTCTCCGACTGCATTTGCGGCAGGAGGTCACGCATGGGCGTGAAGGCGTCGCCCCCGAGGGCGTAGCGGAGGAGATTGGGTACGCCGTTGGTGAGGTCGGCGGGTCCGCCCGCGATGGCGTTGGCGCTGGCCCATGCATCGTAGGGATCGATAACGGCGACAATCTGCACGGCAGTGAGCGTATGGTAGTCGAACTCGTTGTTGGCGGCGGCGGGGCCGCCTTGGATGACGTAGATGTTGGGATTCTCCGCCGTGACCTCGACGCGCACCCTTGCGTAGTTGACGCCGTGTTCCCATGTGTCCGTCTGCGGATCGGCGGCGAAACTGGTGCCGGTGAGGCTGGCGTGGTTCCATGCAAGGTCGCCGCTTGTGGCGGAACCCACGCCGATGCCGACATTGGTCGTGCGTCCGTCGGCAATGAGCACGGGGTTGTGGACGACGGCATAGACATCGTATTCACCCGGCTCGAGGCCGGTGAAGTAGGCGCCCACACTGCGGCCGGGGAAGCCTCCGCTCCGCTGATAGGACCGCCAGCTCTGTGTGAGGGCGGTGCCGAAGACACCGCTTCCGGATGTCGTGGAGCGGTTCGCGGTGGAGCTGGTCTGGGTGAGCGTGACGCCGGCATTGTCACCCGTGCCGTTGGCCCGGCGGAAATGGGCCGTCACCGGATACGCCCAGCCATCCACTTGGATCGTCTGCGTGAT
>SKLD01000184.1 GCA_007123395.1 Opitutales bacterium | reverse complement strand
CAAGAAACGCCGTCGCCCCTACAAAGAGAATGAGAACCGCCGCGCGAAAGCGGAAGAGGACCTCCGCTGCCCGAGTCAGCCTGCCTTCCGCGGGCGCCGCCGTGGGCTCCGCACTCATCGGGTGCGCCGCCCCTCTCCGCGCGGCAATTGCAGACGCCGGACGCCGTTGAGCCCAACGGTTACGACGGACCCGTCGGGTGCCTCCGTCAGTGCCGCCGCTCCCTGCACTGGCACCCGCCACAAGGTGAAACTACGGCCGCCGTCACGACTGAGAAAGAACTGCTCGTTTTGCGCGGCAAGTATTACCGCGCCGCCAGAGTGCCGTATGGCGTGAGTAATAAGGAGCGGTGCCGGGGTCTCAACATTGACCCACGAAACGCCGCCATCGCTTGAACGGAAAACGTTGCCCCGCAGCCCATAGGCAATAATCGTCCGCGCGCCGAGGGGCAGTACACCGAAGAGTGAACCGTCATACGGCGAATCCATTTCTTCCCATGTTTCGCCGTCGTCGACGGATTGCAGGAGTTCACCTGTCTCCACGGCAATGAAAAGAAGACCGTTCGCCGCCATGGAAATCCGGTTGAAGTGAAGTTCTTCCCAGAAGATCTCACGCGAAGTCCATCTTTCGCCGCCGTCAAAAGTCTCGGCAAAAAGGCCGTAAGCACCGACGGCGAACCCACGCCCCTCATCGAGAAAAAACACGTCGAGAAAGCGGTTCTCGATGCCGCCTTCCGTGTACTGATGATTCCATGACAGCCCGCCGTCAGTCGTTGCGAGGATAACATTGTCATGACCGACGGCCCATCCACGCTGCGTATCGGCGAAGAAAACCGCTGTCAGCGTGGCCCGCGTCGGAACAGAGGTTTGCTTCCACGTCTCACCGTAATCATCGGAGAGGAGAATATGACCACGCTCGCCGACCGCCACAAGCCGGTCCCCCGCCAAAGCAACATCGAGGAGAACCGACCGCTCCGCAAGCGGCATAATCTCCGCAGGAATCTCCACGCGGGCGGAGAGCGAAGGAAGAAAGAGGACCAAAATGCAAAGAGCGAGAAAGCTCTCCCGCAGAATGCCTCGCTGAAGCTTCGGCCTGCGGCGTTGCACCGCGCCCGCGCCGCAGCGTGAAGCTTTGGCGAGCGCACCCCGCCGCCGTCCGCTCTCGACCGAAACCGTTTCCTTGCCCCCCATCAACGCACGCCCTCGCGGCGGAGATTGGCCGGCGTAAAATCGGCGGGCGACGGCCTCCGCGAAAAATCGTAGGGCCGCAGTTCGTTATCCATGCCAATGGCAAGATAGCGCCCGGCCTGAAGATCCGTATGCACTTCGAGTGTCGTCCAGAGGCAGGGAACCTCGTAGTAGTTGACGGCAAATCCTTCAGAGACTCTCCAAAGCTGTCCGCGGCCGTCGTATTGTTCCACGACAAGAATCTGCCAACTGTCCTCGTCGACATAGAACACGCGGCGGGCGTAGATGTGGCGGGTCCCCTCACGGAGAGTCGCCTCGACCACCCACACGCGGTGCCGCTCGTAGCGCGTCAGATCCTGATTGATATGCAGCGGCCGTAGGATATCACGCACGCGGATTGAATCACTGTGCAGTTTGTAGTTGTTGTAAGGGACGATGATCTCCCGCTTGCCGAGGATTTCCCAGTTGTAGCGGTCGAGCGCGCCGTTGAACATATCGAATTGGTCGCTCGTTCGCATGCCGTCGGAGGCCGTGCCGGGGTTATCGTAGGCGACGTTGGGGGCTCGCCTCACGCGCCGCTGGCCAACATTGTAGGTCCACGCGCGGCGCGGTTCGCGCACTTGATTGAGGGTCTCATGGACGAGGAGGATGGAGCCCGCGAGGCGGGCCGGCGCGACGACGGTTTGCTTCAGAAAGAGGAGGATGTTCTCGGAGACTTCTTCCAAGCCTTCCCCGCCTCCGTAGTTGAAAAGGAACTCGTCGTGAAACTCGACAAGCGTGTAGTCGCCGCGCCGGTTCGGAGCCGCCTGCGCAATCGTGCGCGTGGCACCCTCGCCGCGGAAGCGCATAAGGTGGTTCCAGATCACCTCCTCGCCGCGCGAGGGGATGGGAAAAGGAAATCCGAAACGCGCGCCTTCCACCCCGTCACCGTCACCGACAAGGCGTGCGTTGACCGCATTGCGCTTTGTTGCCTCATAAACTACTTCCGGATACGAAGCAGAGCGACGCGTCGGGTAGACCGGAATTTTGTAAGTCTCCGGATACGCCCGGAGCATGGCTTTGTGACCGTCCGTCAGATAGTCAGCGTGTTCATCCATATTTTCCGCCGTTATGACAAACAAGCGCTCGTCGTCTGCGAACGGATCAATGTGATGCATGCCGGGCCGATAGCCCTCGGGCCACTCTGTGATGCCTCCCTCCCATGCGGGGATGACGCCGTCGGCACTGCCCGCACGCTCCGCGCCAACCGGAGTGAGATCGCGTCCGAGGCGTTCGGCCTCAGAGGACGACACCTGTGCATGGGCGGTGGCACCGGCTCCGAGAAGTGAAAGGATGAGAAAAGGCTTTACGATGTTTAGGTTGGACATGACGTCTCCGGTGTATGGTTAGAATGAATACTTGATGGTTGCGGTAATAAAGTCTCGGTCCCGCGTAAGGTTGCGTCTGCCGGCCCCGAAGAATTTCGTGTAGTTGATGTCCGCCGTCCACGATAGTTGATAGGTCGCCTGCGCACCAAGGGACACAGACTTCCGGTGCTCGACGAAATTGCCGATAGGTTGCGGAGTCGTCCCGCGCACATCATGGGCAAACTGGATCATCGGCGATACATTCGTGCTGAGAAACAGGTTGTCGTAGTCGAGCCTCCCGACAGCGCGGTAGCCCCAAGAAAACCGGTCCGCGAAGTGGTCGCGCGGTTCCGTCGCCGGCTGGAGTCCGACCTGTGTCGCGACTTCGCTACCACCGAGGAATGTTCCCGGAGCCTCATAGCGCAGTTCATCCTTGCCCGGAAGCCCTGGAACATAGTTCGCCCCGGCCTCGACGAGAAACACCGCCTGGCTCGCTCCCAACATCGGCCCAAAAACTCTTGTCGCCGTTATTTGCGCCTGCCAGACAGACTCGCGGGACCATCCCCGCACATAGGTATCCAATTGCCCGCTGAAGTCGCCAAGCTGGTTGACGGCCGCGAAGCCGGGATTGATCGACGAAAGCGCGGCGAAGAGTAATTCGACGTCGTCAATCTGGAGGGGCTGATCCCAGCGGTAGGACAACTCGCCCTGCAGGGAAATACCGGTAGCGCCGAGGTCCGTGTTGAAACTGGCACCGAGTAGTTTGATGCTTTCGGGATACTCCACGAGGTAACGCCCTGTTGCTGCGGCGGAGAGAAAACCGACCTGCCTCGCGCCATCAGCGATTTGGAGCGCCCCCGGATAGAAAGGCGTAAAGGGCGCCAGCTCCGGTGGAAGCCCCTCCGCCGGGACCTCCATGAGAGCCGCTCCCACGAGCTGCGGCAGCACCGCCGACACCGTCTCAGGCGGTATCCCCTGCGCGATCATCGCGGGGGCAAGGTTTTGCTGCGCGAGGTTTCCCGCCGTCGCCTGAACGACGGCAGGGTCTATGGGCGAGGTCGGCGTGCGTGCGCTGAGCACGGGCACGCGGCTATGGTAGTGGACAAAATACAAGCCGAACTCCGTCCCGTTGAGTTCCGGCGCGTAGAGGCGGGCGGCAAGACCGAACTGGCCGCCGTGGGTGGGTCGACGGTCCTCGCCGCGCGGTATGGCACCGAGGTCGCCGTCGTCCGGCAACGAACCGAATCCGAGAAAAACCCGCTCACCGCCGCGCCCGACAAAGTCGTTGGTGCTGAAGTAGGTCCCCGGCGGATCGATGATGATCTCTTTCCAGCGGAACTGGTAGAATGCCTCGATAGTGAAATTGTCCGTGACCCCCGCCGATACACTCGCCAGCCACACGGGCAAAAAGGCGTTGCGCAGTTCGGAGCCGGGCTGGCGCAACATGGCGACATCAACCGGATTGACGACGTTGATCCCGTTCGGGATGAAGGTGCTCTCACCCCAGTTGATGACCTGACGCCCCAGCCGCAGGTTCACGGGCGCATCGCCGACACGGAAGTTGTGCCACAGGTAGGCGTCGAGCATGTCAAAGCGGCTTCCGACACGGTCGAGCGCCTCCGGCGAGAGTGGCGTGCGCTCGCGGTCACGCTCTTCGTTGATGTAGTCGTAGTAGGCACTCGCCCGGAAAAACGCGCCGGAGCGCTGGTAACGCAAATCGAGGTCTGCGGTGGCGAGGACGGGGACGGACACCCACCCCTTGGAGTAGTTGAGGTTGCCGTCGTCGGCGTTGACCGAGAACTGCGTGCCGCCGCTCGCAAGACCGATGAGGTCGGGCTGCGGGCTCTTCACCCGATACATGCCGCCCACAGATACCGTGAGGTCGAGCCGGGCGTCGACATCACCGACCTGAAAGTCGAATGCGGAGACAGTTGCTGCGGAACATGCCGCAACGGCAAATACCTGCAACTTGATACGACGGCAGGTCAAACGGGGCTGTAGTGATTTCATGTGTGGTTGTCGTTTGGGATCGTTGAAAAAGGATAAGCGGATCAGCAAAGCCGCTATGCTGCGGCAGAACCGCACCAAACGTGAAGGGGCGGGGCCGCACCGAGCAAGCGCCATCCGGGAAGCGACATCGATGCGGACCGATGATCGGTAAAGACCGGTATTGTCAGAGGCGGTTGCCGGGATATGGGGCCTACGCTTTCCACGCTCAATAAAAACGGCTCATTTCGCAGAATGCATCCGAACGGAAATCGACCGATTCTGTCAACGCCCGACCTGGCAAATTGTTTTGATTTTTTCACATTAAATATACTGTCCGCAATGCTTTTCGCAGAAAAGCGGGTCGTCGATGTATATAAAGTCCTGCTCAAAAGGACGTTCCGCACGCGGATGCCGTGCGCCCACTTATGCTCAAAAAAATTCCGCCGCCTATCCCGTCCCCTCCCGCGGAAAACCTAGGCCCGCAGCGCTGCCTCAATAGCAACAGCCTCCTTTAACGCGGATTCCGGTGAATCACCGAGAACACATACATGTCCCATCTTGCGCCCCGCACGTGCCGTCGGTTTACCGTAGAGATGGAGCTTGGCCCGGGGATGCCGCAGAACGCCTGCCCAGTCCGGTTCCTTACTGGACCACAGGTCGCCGAGAAGATTGACCATCGCGACTGGCGAGAAGAGCCTCGTATCGCCCGGCGGAAGACCGCAAACAGCGCGGATGTGCTGCTCAAACTGGCTCGTTGCGCACGCGTCGAAGCTGTAATGCCCGGAGTTGTGGGGCCGCGGCGCGAGTTCATTGACGAGCCAGCCCTTCGCCGTAAGGAACAGCTCCACGGCGAGCAGACCGACAAGCCCGGACCGCTCCGCAATGGCGTGCGCCAGATCCAACGCTTCCCGAGCCATCAGCTCCGGCACCCGAGCGGGAACCACCGTCGTATGGAGAATGTGATTGCGGTGGACATTCTCCGCCACGGGAAACACGGACGTCTCTCCGCGCGCATTGCGCGAGCAAATGACGGAAAACTCGCCCTCAAAGTCAGCCCATGCCTCTACGATAACCTCCTTCCCCCTGAAGGAGGCCCACGCCGAGTCGATTTCGCCACTAGCGGAGATCTTTCGCTGGCCCTTTCCATCGTAGCCGAACGAAGTCGTCTTCGCCACACACGGTAAACCCACTGCATCCACCGCGGCGCGGAAGCTCTCCTCCGTGTCAGCTACTCGGAAATCCACACACGGAAAACCATTGTCACGGAAAAATATCTTTTCCCGCCGACGGTTCTGGCAGACGCTCAGAAGCTCCGCAGAGGGATGCACGGGCGCATGCGCCGAAACCGCCTCCACCGCCGCCTTCGAGACATTCTCGAACTCCAGGGTGGCGACATGCAACCCCGCCGCAAAGCGACCCAACGCCTCAACGTCGTCAAAAGCGCCATTCACATCCTCATCCGCCACCATTGCTGCCGGTCCACCCGGCAAAGGATCAAAGACACGGAACCGGTAACCAAGCCGTCGGCCCGCGAGAATCGACATTCGCCCCAACTGCCCGCCGCCAAGCATGCCGATACACGAACCGGGCAGAATGACACTGGATGAAAAAACCTCGCTACTCATGAATCCCTGCCAGTCAATCCCCGCACCCATCGCTGTCCACCGCAATCCGGTCGCTATCCTATTCGTCAAGTATGTGTTATCTCTGAGCATTTAAAAGTTTTTGGCGGTTCATAAGGTGCTTTCTGGGATTTTTATTTGATTTTGTATAATACCATTACATTCAACCGTTCCTGCGCATACTGACCACCGCTTACGAAGGTGGTATCCGTCTCCGCTGACGAAAGAAACACCTTCGAATCGCAGAAGCAGAGCCAACAGGAACGCCCTTCCATTCCATCATCGCTATTTAGCTTATAGCTTCTGTTTCTTCGCATGACAGGCCTACCCCTCGGGCCTCTGGGCCGGAGGATTGCGTCCGCATAATGCGGTGAGCGCTCCTGACTATCAGCATGCCCCTCCGGACGGGCGACGAATCAGACCTCTTTCCACTTTAACCATCCGGAGATTCGCGTGATTTGTCCCACTAGACTTTCAGTCGCTCACAATTCACTGACCCCTGCGAACAATCGGTCGTCTCACGGCATCTCTGCACGTCCTGCCGCACGGGCATTCGCCACCGCGAGCGGCAAGCCGGTGACCATTTCCACCGGAGCAGCCTTGGGCGGTTTACTCAGCTTTTCGAGAGCATGAGCACCACCACCTTCGCTCATCCAAGCCTCCGTGCCCAGAGCGCGGCCCCGCGTCATGAATGAGAGTCGCAGGCGCAAAAGCTCGTGAGGGGGGAGTTCTCCGCCCTCTGCCAAAGCATGCTCCAATGAAGCCGCGTCCACCTGCCCGGCCCCCTCCTTGCGCGAGGCCCCCCTGCCCAGCATGAGTAACCGGTATTGTGCCATCGCTTCGTCGACCCCGCCATCTCCCGGACGGCACTTCGCCAGCGAGGCCCGCAGGTCTTTATTGCCGCCCATTGCCTCCGCATAGCCACACCAACGGTACTGCTCCGGCAAAGCAGCCAGACCGGCTCTTACTGGATTGAGATCGATGTAGGCAGCCACCAGTGCGACAATCGCCGAATTGTCTTCGACCAGGACACTGCCGAAACGCTCTGCCCAGAGCGTTCCCTCCGTGTCGTAGGTGTGGTTGAACCATTTTGTGTAGCGCTGCTTGAGCGTGCGCATGAACTCCGAAATATCGCCCATTCGCTGCCATAAGCGCTTCCGAAGGTCGATCGCACGGGTGCTATCCCCTTCCGCCAAGACGGCCGCCAACTCCCGCGCGTTGAGTCGGCACCATGCTGCGCGCGAGCGCCCGTAGAGCGCCTCGAAACGCGACACGAGTTCCGTATCGTCACACTCCCGCGCAGTCGGGTCCACCCGCACGAGAATATGAGCGTGCGTCTGCATTGCGCAGTAGGTGATCAACTCCACCCCGCTGAAGTGCGCCGCGCGGTGCAGCGCCGCCACCCAGACTTCCCGCTGCACATCTGCCAGCAACCGGCGCTTGTGCACGATGCGCGTGTATAGATGATATACAGATATATTTTCTGATTTGAGTCGATTTTGTCCCATAGAATTTTAATGTTCTCAGAGATTTTACAGCTAGTCAAGGGTCATTCGCACGGGCGGCTTACGATTTCCGGTGGAAGGGAGGCGGTCAGTCTTGGTCGGGCGGGGGTAGGCTGGTGGATTCGACGGTTGCGGTCTGGCGGGCGCGGTAGGCTTGGAGGCGTTCGCGCAGGGGTGGGTCGTTGAGGGCGAGGATGGAAGCGGCGGAGAGGGCGGCGTTTTTGGCACCCGCCTCGCCGATGGCGAGTGTGGGCACGGGGATACCGGCGGGCATCTGCACGATGGAGAGGAGGGAGTCGATGCCATTGAGCGCGCGGGATTTCACCGGCACGCCGAGGACGGGCAGTTCTGTGATGGAGGCGACCATGCCGGGCAGGTGGGCGGCCCCGCCCGCGCCCGCGATGATGACGCGGATACCGCGCGCCGCGGCCTCGCGCGCGTAGGAGTAGAGCCGGTCGGGCGTGCGGTGCGCGCTGACGATGCGTGTTTCGCGGCCGACCCCGAGTTCGTCGAGGGTGAGGACGGCGTGCCGCATCGTGCTCCAGTCCGACCGGCTGCCCATAATCACCCCTACCTGCGCCTCATTTTCCATGCGTATGGGTTCTTGGTTTGCGATAGGGGCACTGTCGATGGAAAAGCGAAGAAGAAACCCTCAGTCCATCCGCCGCACGCGGACGGTGGAGCCGTAGCCTTCGACGCTGAGGAGGTAGGAGCCGAAGGCGCCCCGCCGAATGCGGACGACGGGGTCTTCGATGCGGACAAAAAACTCACCTGCCTCGCTCTGGCGCCATGTCTGCCCGTTTTCGAGATTGAAGACGGTGTTTCCGCGCCAGCCGCGGAAGGTGCCGACGATGCGGCTCTCGATTTCGTCGGGGGTGTCCCGTTGAAAAATGGACGCCACCCGCTGCGTCACGTGCTCCAGCCCGAAGGAAGGTTCGCCAGAGGGGATCGCTTCTTCCACGGCCTCGCGGCGCTCGATTTCAACATAGCCGTAGAGCCATGTGTTGAGCGCCTCCAACTCTTCCGGGGAGAGCCGGTGCAATCCGGCGGACCGGAACTCCTCCGCCGACATGAGCGTCTGGATTTCCTGCTTGGGGCGGGTCTCGACCGCTTCATCCGCCGAAGCGAATGGGGTCGCGAGCGCGCAAACCACGCAAACGACGGCACCTTTACATGCCGCCCATGGCGCGCGCGATAAAGCGTTCCATACGTTCATAGAGTTCGATGCGGTTTTCTTCATTAACAAATCCATGTCCTTCGTTTCGTTTGGAAATCCACTCGTGGTCGACACCGGCGCGCCGGAGAGCGGTGCGCATACGCGTGCCGTGTTCGATGGGCACGCGGGGATCCTGAACGCCGTAGGCGAGAAAAACGGGCACGTTGATTTCGTTGGCGCGCAACACGGGCGATGCCGCTTCGAGCATTTCGCGCTCTTCCGAGGGATCGCCAATTTGCCGTTTGAGAACGGCAAAACCCTCTTCCTGTTGGCGTCGGCGTTGGAGCATGACCAAGTCCACCAAATCGGTGGGGCCGAGGTAGTTGATGGCAAAGCGATAGCGGTCCGGATGAAGGATCGCCTGCATCATGGCGGTATAGCCGCCGTAGCTGGCGCCGTAAATCCCGACTCGGGAACTGTCGGCATAACCCTCCTCGACGGCCCAATCGACGGCGTCGATGATATCGTCCTGCATGCTTTTGCCCCACTGCTTGAAACTCGAGCGCAGGTGTTCCCGACCAAAACCGGTTGATCCGCGGAAATTCACCTGCAACACGGCGAAGCCCCGGTTGGCGAAAAACTGCACTTCGGGGTCAAAACCCCATGAATCCCGAGCCCATGGGCCGCCATGGGGAAGCACGAGGAGCGGCACGCGATCCCCTTCCGCCCGCGTGCGGGGAAGGGTGAGGTATAATTGGAGCGGTCGTCCGTCGCGCGCTTCGATCCAACGGCTCTCCTTCCGGGCGAGGTGGTCCGCGTTCAGCCACGGGCGCGACTCACCGAGAGGCAGGACACGGAAATCGCCGCCGCGAAAATCGATGAGATGGAACTTCGGCGGTTGGCGGTCTCCATAGGAGGCAACAACCATGCGCGTTTCATCAAGGCTGGCGCTGCTAATGGCGTTGTGCGTGTGCGGAAACGCCCGGTCAAGAATTGCCTGCAACTGTTGGCGTTCTTCCGAAAACCAAAGCACTTCGGGAAGCTCGGCATTCACCGCCACACCGATGGGCGCGCGGTGGTGGCGCGATAGAATGAGGTTGGAAACATCAAAGCGCTCATGGCCGTGGACGCGCCTTCCAATCTCCCGTTCTTTCAGGTCAAATTCATAGATTGCCGAACGGTCCTCTTCGAGGTTCGATGAAATAAAGAGGGTGCGGTCATCAAAGCCAAAGCCCACCGGACTCCATCCCGGCGAGTCGACGCCAAACTCAATCAGGGTTTCCCATTCAGAATCCGCGTCCGGCCGGTAACGAACACCGGTCTTCTCCTCTTCTTTGTCCGAATATACGGCGATGCGGACTTCCCCCTCCCAATCGACGGACCACCCGACCACGTCGCCCGGATTGCGCTGCACAACCTCAAGCCCACCCCGCCAAACATTCATGCGGAAGACATCCGGGTAATCCAAAAGGCGGTCGTTGTTGACGACGAGGACATGGTCCGGATCGTCCACGAGGCGATCAATAACACTCGTCCGACGGACGGCCGCCATGCCGCCGGCCCGGCCCTCCAGCGGTTCGACAAGGGTGCGCGGGCGCCCACCGTCTTTGCTGATGGCGAAGATGCCGAGCGATTCGTTCCCGTCGCGGTCCATGAAGTAGAGCAAGCGCTCATTGCTTGCCCACATCACGCCGCTGACGTTGTTGCGGCGGTAGCCGGTGAGGCGGCGGCCCTCCATGTTGGCAATGTCCCAGACAAACAGGTTTCGCCGGTTTTGCCACTCACCGATGGCCGCGAGCGTGTTCCCGTCCGGCGAGATCGTGAAGTTCGTGAACTGCGCGTTGCGGAACAAATCCTCCACGGGAATACGCGGAACCTCCTCCCCCGCGCGAAGAAGGGGAACACACAGCGAAATAAACACAAAAAAACGGAAGACTAATCGAATCGGTTTCATCTCTTTCGAGTTACGATGGTTGTGACTGAATCGATTACAAACATCGGCGGTTTCAGCCGCAGGTTCAATCACGAAAGACCGGTGTTTTTTCGGTTCGGTGGTAGAAAAAAGCCCCCTCCCGGAAATCCGGAAGGGGGCTGTGTGGAAAAACGAAAGGCTTCGTTTCCGGACTGTCTTAGAAGTCGCGCGTGACGCGCAGGTACCAGAAGGCCGGTTCCCAGAGGTTCACACCGCCGGTGTAACGGGTAGCCTCGCCATAATCCAAGGGCGGAGTCTTATCGAAGACATTGCGCACACCAAGGGTGATGCGGGTGTCGAGGAAGCCGCTGTAGGTGACCGAGGGATTCACCGTGATCTGGGAGGCATAGCGCGCATTTGTGAGGCGTGCCCCGTCAGAAGCACGAACCGAATCCGTCCCCGAGCGGCTGTGAATGTAATTCACGAACACACTCGCCGACCAGTCGGCATAGCGCCAGTTGGCGTTGAAGTTGCCCCGCCACTTGGGGAGGAGGCGTGTGCCGGATTGATTCGGCCCGCCAAAGCTCAGCTCTTCAAGATACGTGGCTGTGGCTTGGAGGCGGAAGCGCCCCGCCGCATCGGTGTCAAACTCGTAGCGGACATCGAAATCCCACCCCTTGTATTTACGCTCGGAGATGTTCTCCCATGTCGTGCGCACGAAGTTGACAATCCCAACGGTCTCGCCCGGCTCCGGCGGTCCGCGAACCACAAATTGAGCGAACTCGGTCGGGTTTCCGTCTTCATCCAACTCGTTATCGAGGAGGAACTGCGCTGCGTTCCGGTCAATCAAGTTCGTCGAATCAAAGATGAAGAAATCGACGCCGACGTAGAGGCCTTGAAGCGGACCTTCTTCAGGGCTGAACGCAGCCCCGAGGTAGATGGTATCGGTCTCCTCCGGATCGAGGTCGGGGTTGCCGCCCCCGAGCATACGGATTTGGCGGAGATCATCTTCGGGCCGACGCGGATCCTGCAGGGCAGCGGCGGTGAAGCTCGTGCTCTGCGAGGTGTAGAGGAAGGGCAGATTCGGCGCGAGGAACGACTCGCTGTAGGCCGCGCGCAGAATGACGCTCGGAATGGGGCGGAACATACCGGAAATCTTCGGCTTGGTCGTGCTTCCGAAATCACTGTAATCCTCATACCGGGCAGCAAGCTGCAACTCCAGATTGGGAAGGACGGGCACAGCCAACTCGGCGAAAACCGCTTTCACATTCCGGGCACCAAAGACAGAAGAACCTTCCGATCCCCCGACAATCTGTCCGGTTTCATTCAATGCCGTCCGGAAGTCGCTCAAACGCTCTTCGCGGTATTCGGCACCGGCCGCAAGCCCGAGGACACCCGCGGGCATATCATACAGCGCGCCGCCGATCGAAAAATCGAACGAGTACGTTTCGTAGCGCGAGGTGACCGGGTTGGCAATCGTCATATAATCGAGAATACGCTGATCGTTCGGGCCGAACGGATTCAGGTAGACGAGTTCTTCGTCGGGAGTTCCTTCGTTGAACACAACACCGTCAAGCGCGTCTTGGAGAAGACGGTCTTGGATCGCACCCTGATTGGCGTTGTTGTAATTGTTCATCGTGTAGAGCGCACCGACGTCAAAGGTCCAATCAGGCGTGATGTTTCCATCAAGGCCGAGGACGATTCGGGGCGTATCCGAAATAACATCATTGATCCGGTTGCCGACCTCCACCCAACGGATATAGCTCGGAGCGAAGTCACCGTCGATTTCCACTCCCCACGGATTGAAGGGGTTGAAGGCCGGAATAACCATGGCCCAATCAACCACACCGGCGCTGTAATGATTGCGGTTGGTGGGGTCAAATTCCGTCCCCTCACCAAACTGTTCCTCCAACTGTGCGGCGGACAGAGGCTCGCGGTAGTATCCTTGCTCGTTAAAGCTGAACGCCGGCGTCGGCGCAGACTGGTTCAGCGTTTCCGCACGGCGGAAAGAGACATCGGCATAGGCGCGGATGTTGTCCGTGATCTCATGGCTCAGGCTCGTGTAAAAGCCATACTGCCTGACTTCCGGATGGAAATCCGAGTCGTCGAGGTAGTTATAGAACCCGGCGCGCCGACCGTCACCCAACTCGGTGCCGTATGCAACCGCATCCTCCGCCCGGGGGTTCGTTGTCGGATTGGCAAACGTCTGGAAGCCTACACCCGGAACGAAGACAAGACCGGGGAAGGTTGCCGCACTGCGGCGGTCCGCACCGCCGACATCTCTCAGGTCGGCATTGCTCGACCAGTCCATGTCGCGGGCAAAGAGCGCGTTGCGCTCATACCAGTCGGCCGTGACAACAACGGACGTGCGCGCGGAACGTGCACCGGTGATGAAGAAGCCGGACTTCTCGAAAGAGTCAGTGCTGAATGTGTTCCCGATCCCAACATTGACCGTCATACCCTCGAAATCACGGCGCAGGTTGATGTTGACCACGCCCGAGACGGCGTCCGAGCCGTAAATGGCGGAAGCACCGTCCTTGAGGATTTCAACGGATTCGATGGCCGAAGCCGGAATGCTGTTGAAGTCGAACAAGGTCTGGAAGCCGTTGAAGCCGGAAGCACCGAAGGGTGCGGCGCGGCGACCGTTGACGAGAACAAGCACATTATTGTTTCCAAGGCCCCGCAGATTGATCGTGCTGACGCCCGGCGTGAAGCTCGTGCCCGAATCAATCGGGGTGAGCGCTTGTCCGGAATTGAAGGGGAGGGTGCGGAGTTGCTCGCCGACCGTATTGAATCCGGTCGCGGCGAGGCTCTCCGGAGTCATTCTCAGAACCGGATTCGGCCCCTCAAGATCGAGACGGGGAATCCGCGATCCCGTAACGGTAAACGCTTCGAGTTCTTCCTCATCCTGTGCATATAGATTTCCTGACGTGACGACGGCCACGGCAAGAAACGCGGGCAGGCCCCAACGGGACCAGCGTGTGGTTTTCTTGGTAAGCATCTTGGATTGTGTGTCTAGGTTGGTTAAGTTTGGCGAAGATTGCCCTTCGACAAATATACAGAGGCAAACTGTGGATTTTTTTGAACGCGCTTCAAGCCTTTTGTGACCCTGTGTAAAATTCGAATGAGGAATTTCTTATCTTTCTCCATATGAGCATCTTATGGAACAAAATTCCGCCCTCACGAACGCAAAATCCGCACAAAATCCTATTTTCGCGGCGTTATTCAGGGCAACTCCGGAGAATTTTTTGAACGTTTACGCGCTGCCCGATGCTCATGGGCGCGGCACGCGCGTCCGTTGCGCCGGGGCGGTCCGGGGCGGT
>SKLD01000519.1 GCA_007123395.1 Opitutales bacterium | reverse complement strand
GGCGAGCGCGATCCCTGGCCCTACCGCAACGAGGTGTCGTCGCTCAACCGCCTCATTGCCGTGCGCGCGCGCCTCGAACTCGCCGTCATGGAGGAAGATCTCGCGACCACGGCGTATCCGGAGCCTCCGTTTTCGGTCGGGGACGGCGTTCACATCACCAACCGCGACGAGCTGGAGGGGCTGGGCAGACGTTACGCCAATTGCCTGCAGTTGTATGAGCGATGCGTGCGCACTGGAACGTACTACGCCTACCGCGTCCTGCGCCCCGTCCGCGCCACCCTTGTCATTGCGCGCCACGGCACCACCTGGCTCATCGATCAGGTCCGCGCCCGGTCCAACAGAGACGTCCCGCCCGCCCTCGTCAACGACCTCGAACACTGGCTGGAAATCGACGGGGCCGCTCCCGCCGTCCCCGATGACGATCCTGCCGACTACCCGTTCTGAAAGCACCCCCGGATACGCCGCAATCCGCACTGCCGGGCCCCGCGTCGCAATTCTATCCGCTGAAAAGCCCCGACGTAGCGGAATCGCCGTTCCAACGAGCCGCGGAAGCCAGAATCAATGACTTGGTTGTTGATCGTCGTGGAACCAAAAAATCGATGATCAGGAATTTTCCACGAAAAAACTCCTTACCGAAAATTTCGCTCCGCATTAGGCTCGTTCGTAGAATGCGGAGGAGTTTTCCAAGTGCGCGCCGAACCGAGTCAGTCCCTCAGACTGACTACGACCGCGTGCATGAACTCCTCTGGAGAGGAATCAGCAGGGCGCCAGGGAAAGCCTCGGAAACCGGACCGGCCTTTGGCAGGTGTTCAGCAAAGAAAGTAGACCGCGAGCCAGAACTGTCGTCGCTTTCTGCACTGGAACTGCGGATTCTCGATTTGTTGGCAGGGTGGGACCATCTCACGCCGTCATTTTTGGTCGAACATCTTGGCACGAGCAGTGCAACGGTGCGGCGCCGAATCCGGGGTCTCCGGGAAATGGACCTTGTTGAAGTGCTGGGGCAAACGAGCTCTGTTCGGTATCGGGCCACTGAGCGTGGACGCAGAATCCTCGAACAGGAGGGCATTTCTCGATGAACGCCGTGTATCCGGCAGGGATTTACCTGCGGCTGTCGGACGAGCGGCAGGTCATCGGCGAATTCCATTCGATGGAGACCCATCGCTCGCTCTGTTATCGAAAGGCGGAGAGCGAGGGCTACAATGTTGAGCAAGAGTATCCTGACCGAGGCTGGTCCGGGAGGAAACGAGACCGTCCAGAGTGGCGGCGGATGCAGAACGATATCGAGACAGGTCGAATCAAGGCTGTCATCGCATACAAATTGGAGAGGACGGCCAGAAATCTCCTCGAGGGGCTCGAGTTCGTGGAACGGCTGCGGGAATACGGATGCAGATTGATCTCCGTCACTGAACATGTCGATATCAAGACACCCCAGGGCCGGATGAATGTCGCCCATTTGCTCGCTGCTGCCGAATACGAGAGTAACAACATTGCCGACAAAGTGAGCCGCAAAAGGCGCGAGCGGGCCAAGATGGGATTGAAAAACGGAGGTCGCTATCCTCCCGGTTTCAAAAAGTCTCAAAATCCGGGTGTGCCGGTTGTGGACGAGGTCTATGGCGAAATAATAATCGAGGTGTATCAGCGGTTGGCGAGAGGTGATCCGCTGTCGGAGATAGAAAAAGACCTGCTTGCGAGGCGAATTTACACCCCGAAATACGAGATCACCCGGCGCGGCGGCGGAAAGGGGATGATTGGCGGTCGGCCTTTCAGAAGCGATCAACTCGCGCGGTTGATCCGTAATCCGATCTACAAGGGATTTATCAAAGAGGCTCATAACATTTCGGACGAAGGAATCTGCCACACTTACTGTAGGGGAAAATTTGAAGCTCTTGTGAGTGAGGAATTGTGGGCAGCCGCAAGCAAAGCACTGGATAGGGTAAAAGAGACCGATGTAGTTCGCCTGCAGCAGCGCGACCGAAGCCGTCGTCGGCGCATCCCGAAACGGCAGGAGAACACGGATCCGACGATTGGGTTCGCAAATTCGCAGCCTGAAAGAGAAACACGACAGCACGAAGCTCGAAATCGGCAACCTCACCGAGGTTGCCGCGAAACTGGGAGTGGATGGTTTTACCCAAAATCTGCGGAAGCGCGTTGCGTTGGTATCCTGGGAGCAGAATGAAATCCTTGCCAAGATGCACTCGCTGAAGCGGGAGCAAGCGGCGCTCAAAGACGAAAGAGATTACCGCACCCAGGTTCAGCACGGACTGAAGAATTTCGTGAATGTCGTTCGAACGCTGTCGGGAGCCGAGCAACGTGAACTCGTGCGGTTGATCGTCGACGCCATCGTCATTTCTCCGTCGAAGCAGCGCTGTTCGCAGTCCAAGGAGCGGAGACTTTCAATGGAGATTCATCTGCGGATGGGAGCGCTGGTGAAGAGCAAGGAACAGGAGGGCAAAAAACTGAAGGTGAACTTGGATGTGACTCTGCACCGTTCAACGTCGATTTGGGCCAGCACTGGAGGGGCGATTGCGTTGGAGGTTCGCCGACCACCGAAAAGAGCAAAGCCGAAACGAAGGGTGCGTGAACATGAGATGTTCCGGGCGGATCAAATTCAGCGTGAAATGAAGCGAAAAGGTTGGTCTGCCGCAGAGTTTGCGCGACGAAATGGGATGTCCCGGGCCGCTGTAACGCATGTTCTTCGATGGCATCGATTGAGTGCCGAAGCCCAACGGCTGCTGCGTAGTTTGACCGATAGACGGCGACTGCGCCTCTGCAGTCGCCGCTTCCGTGAGGAACTACTCAAACTGCCGAAAACAAGTCACCTTGCGGCACTGAGAAAACGCCTCGAAATCAATGTTCCGGCATCCTGGCGCCGTTAACCACTTTGAGACGCCGAAAAAGGCCGATGACACGTTTCGGCCGCGAATCTCCTTGGAAATACGAACCTCCCTCGAAGTGGTTAACAACCCGGGAAAGAAAAAAGTCCCTCGTAGATAGGGGCTTATGAAAGCTTGTCAACTAGTTTGAACCGAGGTTCGTATTCGATGAAATATGGCTGCCCGCAGTGCCCAAAACCACGAACCTGAGCGAAGCTTGCCGATCCTCGGATAGCCCGCGGCGAGCGGATATACAGGCCATTTCGGAGAGATGGGCTGTTACTGAATCGTGAGCGAAGTCCAGAGTGCCATGCGGGGCGTTCGGCCCGAGTGATCCGGAGGAATGCACGGCTTCGATCATTTCGCTTATCGTGCGAACTGGAGAGCGGATTACCCGGCGGCATTGAGAATCCGCCGGTTGGACTGGATGAGGCGGAGCCGCTGTTCGACGCAGCCGTGGGTGGTAAGTCCGTCTTCCGGAGTGTTGAAGCACCAGTCGAGGAGGCGCTCGACGCTGGAGCGGGCGACGTAGCAGCGGGTGTCGGAGCCGCCGTAGTAGATGAGGACGGTGCCATCGGGCCGCTCGACCCAGCCGTTGGAGAAGGCGACGTTGAAGACGTCCCCGAGTTCCTCGCCGCCGCGCGGGGCGAGGAAGTAGCCGCCGGGCCGGGCGATGACGCGGGTGGGGTCGTCCGGCGCGGTGACGAACATGTAGAGAACGTAGCGTAGGCCGGAGGCGCAGTTGCGCACGCCGTGGGCGAGGTGGAGCCAGCCGCGTTCCGTCTTGATGGGGGGCGGACCGTCGCCGTTTTTGGATTCTTTGATGGAGTGGTAGTGGCGCCCCTCGATGATGGTCTCGGGGCCGGTCTCGCCCGTGGTGATATCGGGGCAAAGGGTCCAGCCAATGCCGCCGCCGCTGCCGACGTCAATGAAGCCGTCCATGGGGCGGGTGTAGAAGGCGTATTGCCCGTTGACAAACTCCGGGTGGAGGATGACATTGCGCTGCTGTGAGGCGGGTGTTTTGAGATTAGGGAGGCGTTCCCATGTTTTGAAGTCCTTCGTCCGCACGACGCCGGCCTGCGCGACGGCGCTGGAAAGGTCGCCCGGCGGGGCCTCCGGATCCTTCGACTCGGCGCAGAAGACACCGTAGATGC
>SKLD01000020.1 GCA_007123395.1 Opitutales bacterium | reverse complement strand
TCCGCCCGCGCCACGCACCGGGCACGTCCGCTATCCAAGCTGCATACACCGCGTTTGTTCTCTACGATGTTCCAGTGGTAATGATTCTTGCCGTCCTTGCGCCGGCAATTGCGTTTCAAAAACATGACGGCACGCCATCTTACACCAAAACCGCCTCTTGGGAAGAGGGCAGGTCTACACTACAGGGGGGGATGCGGAAAGACACCCCGCTGTTCAACCGGCCTTGCGATCGACCATGCGGCTGTATGCTTTCGGAGACATTCCGTAGGCACCCTTGAAAGCGCGGGAAAAGGCGAACAACGAGTTGAAGCTCGTGCGCGAGGCGATCTCCGTCACGCTCAGGTCCGTCGTTTGGAGCAACTCCGCGGCCACGGAGAGCTGTGACTCGCGGATGTAGCGGCCGAGGCTCACGCCGAGCCGGTCGCGGAAGACCGCGCGCATGTGGCTCTCCGAATACCCGAGGGCCGAGCCGAGATCCGCCAAGGTGATGCGGCGGTGCAAGTTCGAGCGCACGTAGGCGTTGATCCGCTCCAGCAAGACATCCCGTACGTCATCGGTCGAATGAATGTTTAATCGAGCGGACGGAATCACCGGCAACGAGCACATCCGGATGAGCAGTTGACCGAGGTCGTGCGAGAGCGTCAGCGTCTCCGATCCATCGCGCTGCGCCGCAAAGTAGGCGTCCGCGATTTTGCGCAAAATGGCCAATGCGTCTTCATCCAGAACCCGCGGCGTATCGCGAAGATCCTGAATGGGCGTCGGCTCATCGCACTCAAAGGTGATGAAAAGCCAGTCCATCTCGCCCTTTTCCACGTCCATATAGTGGTGGAACTCGTTGGGAAAGATGAGCGCGGCCTCCCCCGGTTCCAACTGATGGGATGCATTCCCCGCCCGGATGGGCCCGCTTTTTTCGAGAACGACAACCAACTCGAACCGATGGTGGAAATTGTTGCTCACCCCTTCCGGCGCAAGTGCCGCGGTGTGCGTGCGGCGGAACAGGATAATGTTGTCCGGAGCAAACGCGCCCGACAACCGGATCCCCCGGAACAGGTTTTCCGGACTGGATAGGTTGGCGATCGCCCGCCTCACTTCTTTAATCGCTTTGCTCTTCTCTGCCACAATCCGGAAGCTTTATAAATTACATCGAAAACTTGTCCAAGCACTTCGCAAAACAGGTAGCGACGGCAAGTCTCTTTTCGCGGAGGAGGCCACTTCCATGCGGTTGCGGGGGGCGGTT
Source organism: Opitutales bacterium (assembly GCA_007123395.1). GTDB lineage: Bacteria > Verrucomicrobiota > Verrucomicrobiia > Opitutales > Oceanipulchritudinaceae > SLLG01. The sequence goes on along the minus strand of SKLD01000020.1, from coordinate 2,804 downwards.
CCGGCATTCCGGCGGCAATAGACGATGTGCCGGATTGCCAAAGGGCGGAGGGGTGTCCACACATGGCCGGTATGGAGCCCTATCTTGATCTCCTTCGTTACGTGGCCGAGCACGGAAGGCCCCGCGCCGACCGCACCGGAGTCGGCACGCTGGCTGTCTTCGGGGCGCAGCGCCGCTACGATCTACGCGCCGGTTTCCCGCTCGTGACGACGAAAAAAGTCTACATGCGCGGCGTCATCCACGAACTGCTCTGGTTTCTCAAGGGCGAGACCAACATCGCATACCTGCGGGACAACCGGGTGCGTATCTGGGATGAGTGGGCGGACGAGGAGGGCAACCTCGGGCCGGTCTACGGAGCGCAGTGGACGGCATGGCGCGCGCCGGACGGGCGCCGTATCAACCAAATCGACGCCGTCATCGAGTCCATTCGGCGCGACCCGGCGGGCCGCCGCCACATCGTGAGCGCGTGGAACGTCGGCGAGCTGGAGGCCATGGCGCTGCCGCCGTGCCACGCGTTTTTCCAGTTTTATGTGGACACGGAGAGCAGGGAGCTGAGCTGCCAGCTCTACCAGCGCAGCGCCGACCTGTTTCTCGGCGTGCCCTTCAACATCGCATCCTACAGCCTGCTCACGTTGATGGTGGCGCAGGTCTGCGGCCTGCGCCCCGGCGAATTTGTCCACACCATGGGCGACGCGCACATTTACACCAACCACATGGAGCAGGTGCGTCGGCAGCTCTCGCGCGAGCCGCGGCCGCTCCCGAAGATGGAGTTGAATCCGGACATTCGCTGCATCTACGATTTCCGCGAGGAGGACTTCCGCCTCACCGGCTACGACCCCCACCCCGCCATCAAGGCACCCGTCGCGGTATGAGCGGTCCTGCCCCGGAACCACCCGCGCACCCGTGGAAGGCCATCGCCGCGATGGCTCGCAACCGCGTGATCGGCTGCCGCGGCGCGCTGCCGTGGAATCTGCCGGGCGACCTCAAGTGGGTGCGCCAATGCACCCTCGGGCAAGCCGTCGCGATGGGACGCAGGACCTACGAATCCATCGGCCGGCCGCTGCCGGGGCGCCTCAACATCGTTCTGTCGCGCTCGGTCGGCAAACTGGACGGCTGCGTCGTTTTGCCCGGCCTCGACGCACTCGCCGACTACGAGACCGACCGCGAGATCTGGATCTTCGGCGGCGGTGAGATCTACCGCGAAGCGCTTCCGCGCGTGGGCGAACTCTATCTCACCCTCGTTCATGCCGAACCGGAGGGCGACGCGTTTTTCCCGCCCTTCGAGGACGACTTCACCTTGGCGGAGGTCATCGCCTCGCACCCCACGCACGAGATCCGCCGCTACGTCAGGCGTACTCGACCTTCTGCTCCCGGCGCATGAGGGCGTCCATGGCGTCGCGCACCGGTTTGTTCTCGAAGAGCACGGCGTGGATCTCGGCGAGAATGGGGGCGTCGATACCGCGTTCGCGGCAGAGGCTGTGGAAGATGCGGGTTGTGTGGTAGCCCTCGACCGTGCGCCCGTCGGCGAGGAGTTCGTCGGCACTCTCTCCCTTGGCGACGGCTTCGCCGAAGGTGCGGTTGCGGCTCTCCCGGCCGTTGCAGGTGAGGAAGAGGTCGCCGAAGCCGCTCAACCCGTAGAAGGTCTCCGAGCGGCCGCCGCAACCCCGGCCGAGCCGCACCATCTCATGCAGCGCGCGGGTGAGGAGGGCGGCCTTGCTGTTGTCGCGCAGGCCGAGGCCGTCGCACATGCCGGCGGCGATGGCGTAAACGTTTTTCAAGCAGCCGCCCAGTTCGACGCCGTTCACATCCTCCGTACGGTAGATGCGCAGCCCCGCCCCGCTGAGGGATTCCTGGAGGGCCTCGGCGCGCGCGGCGTCCTCCATGCCGAGAACCAGCGCGGAAGGCTGCCCCTCCGCCACCTGGGAGGCAAACGTCGGTCCGCTCAGAACGCCGTGCGCGTATTGCGGCAGTTCCTCACCCACGATGTCCGCGGGCAGCTTGTAGGTCGTCTCCTCAAGGCCCTTGCTCAGCGTGAGGACGGCGTCGAGGCGCCATGCCTTTTCCAGCGAGGCGCGCACCCCCTTGCAGACGGAGCGCAGGTATTGCGAGGGCGCGGCGAGGATGAGCAGCTCCGCCTCCATGAGCGAGGGCATGAGTTCCACGCCCACTTGGATGTCGGCGGGCAGGGAAAAGCCCGGAAGAAAGGCGCGGTTTTCGCGTGCGGAGGCCATGTCGAGCGCTTCCTCCGTCGTAAACGGAACGAGCGTCACGGTGTGGCCGATGCGGTGGAGGTGCAGGCCCATGGCTGTGCCCCAGGCCCCGGTCGGGTAAATGCATACGTTCATGGTCTTGCGCAAAATACAGCGGTCCGCACCCCACGGTGCAACCTCCGCCCACTGAAGTCGGTCCGCCCCCCGCATGCAAAGAAAAACTGACCTTGGCTTCATCCGATTATGCACCTAGGGTAGGTGAAAATGATCCGCCGCTTTTTCATTTGGCGTGCCCGGCGGCAGATGGGCAAGCCCCGCTACAAGATCGACCACCGCGCCTACCGGGGGGCGTTCAACGCCGGTTTTTTCACCTTCCTCAACCGCTCGAGGTTCTGGTCGTCGGATGACGATTTATTCTACCGGAAGCGTCGGCGCCGCCTCTGGGCGGCCTACGCCGGCGGCATCGCGCTTCTCGTTTTCCTCATCTGGATCATCTATGAATCGGTGGGGGCGCTGGGGATTTTCTAGCCGGGCGATCAGGGCACAAAGTCCTTTCCAAAGAGGGGGACGCTGCGGAAGTGATGCACCCCGTCC
>SKLD01000239.1 GCA_007123395.1 Opitutales bacterium | reverse complement strand
TGGGCTGTGGCCCAGTTCCACGGCAGCAGTTCTTCGAGCAGCCCAGGCTCTGGGTGGTGCTCGGCAGGCACGAGGCGTTCCAGCAGGTCCGTGAGATAGGCGCGCGGCTCGATGCGGTGCATGCGGCAGCAGGTCAGCAGCGTGTAGATCACAGCGCTTTTCTCTCCGGCGGCGGGGTGGCCTATGAAGGTCCAGTTTTTCGCGTTATGCAAATATTTGCATAAAGCGAATTATGACAAGTTTGCGTTTATGCGAAGGTTTTCACCTTGAGGGATGGCGGTGCTTGGCGGGCCGCGGTCTCGCTTACGTGGAGTTGTGCGGAACATGGCATAAATCAGAGGCTGTTTAGGAACATGAGAAGATCAGCCGGTGGCTTGTAGCGGCGTTGTTTTTGCTTGGGTGAGTCGAGATGGCGGAGGGCTGCTTCCTTCATCGCGAGGTCGGCTTCGATGTATTGGTGGGTTGTGGCAAGGTTTTCGTGACCGAGCCAGAGAGCGATGGTCGCCGGAGTGACGCCTGCTTGAAGCAGGTGCATGGCGGTGGTATGCCTGATGGTGTGGGGTGAGACGCGGCGATCTTGCAGGCTGGGGCAAGAAGTCGCGGCGGCGGCAACAGTGAGGCTCAGCCGTTGCTGGACGGCGGTGCGGCTCAAGGGCTGGCCGAAGCGGTTGGGCAGGAGAGGCTGGTGAGGGTCCGGCCGGGAGTTTTTCAGCCACGCCCGGATTAGTTGGGTGGTCTGCGGCCAGAGTGGCACGACCCGCTGCTTGCGTCCTTTCCCAAGGAGCCGGACCGCTTTGCATTCTTGCGTTTGGACGTCGTCGATTCGTATGCCGATGGCTTCGGAGACGCGGGCACCGGTGTTGTAGAGGATCTGGAAGAGAAGGCGGTCGCGGCGTCCGGTCCAGGAGCCGCCACAGGCTCCCAGGACGGCTGTGATCTCGGGTTTGGTGAGGTAACCGAGCAGAGGTCGGCTGAAGCGTTTGAACGGGATGGCCATGGCGCGCTGGAGCTGAGCCAGCGCATCCGGTTCGAGGCCTGTTGCGGCGTAGCGCAGGAATGAGCGCAGGGCGGCGAGGCGGCAGTTGACCGTGCGCACGCTGTTGCCGCGTTCCTGCACGAGGTGGCGCAGGAAGGCCAGCAGGTTGGGCGCATCGAGATCGTCGAGGGACAGGTTTTCGAGACGCTTTCCGACTTGGCGGGGGAGGAACATCAAGAGCAGACGGAAGGTGTCACGGTAGGCGCTGATGGTGAGGGGACTGACGTCGCGTTGGTTTGCGAGGTGATCACCGAAGAAGCGCTGCAGCAACTGCGCGAAGTGTTGCGGCGAGTTCATGGCAGGTCGGGACATGAGAAGTTTGCAACCACCTTGGCAAAGAGCCCGGGCACGGCGGAGAGATACCAGTAAGTGTGCTCCAGGCGCTCGTGCCCGAGGTAGCGGGCGAGCCAATCGAGGCGGTCTTCCACACCTTCGGCCCGCTGGCTCCATTGTTGCAGCACGCGGCAGGCGAAGGTGTGGCGCAGATCGTGCAGGCGGGGCCGCCGGGCACCTTCTGTCCAGCCCAGATCGGCGATCCGTTTCCGGAAAGCCTGCCGCACGGTGAAGGAGGACCGGGCTTCTCCTTTGCGGCTGACAAAGAAGAACCTGGCTTGAGGAAAATGCAGATCCCGTGCCTGCGCATAGGTCCGCAGAGCTTTTTTGGCAGTCTTATGAAGGGGCACGAGGCGCAGGCGGCGGCACTTGCTTTCCCTGATCTTTATAATCCCGTCGCGCAGGTCGACATCCCCGACTTCCAGGCGCAGGGCTTCCGCGATACGCATGCCCGTGCAGGCGAGAAGGCCGAAAATGGTCGGGCAGGTCGACGAGTCGAAGCCGCCGTCCGGGGCGAAGGAAACCAACTGCGCAAGCTGCTTATCCGAGTAAATGAAAGGGGTGCGGCGTTTATGTGCGGAGCCGAAGATGCCTTTGGGCGGCAGCTCCGTGAGCGGGTCGAAGATGCGGCAATAACGGGCAAATCCGTTGAGCAACTCCAGTCGCTTAGCATGATAGACCCGGCTGACTTGGGACGGCAGGCGAACCCACCGTAACATGAGCTCACCCGTCAAGGGACCGCTGTGGCCGGCGTTCTCGGCATAGCGGGCAAAGTTGAGCAACTGCTGCCCTTCGATACGCAAGGCATAACCGAAGGCGCGCCGGAAGCGCAGATATGCCTCCACCCTCATTGTCATGGGTTCTTCCGGCTTCATGACGGCCCTCCCGGCCACGGTCTGGCCACGGTTCTCAACTGCGGCAGATTGACCCGCGCGTAGATCGCGGTTGTGTCCGGACTCTGGTGCCCGAGAACATCCGCCACTTCCTTCAGGGAGGCACCCCGGTTGTGCAACATGGTCGCGAAGCTGTGGCGCAGCACGTGCGTTCCGCCTCCCTTCAAACCTGCCCGGGTCATAACCCGGCGAACCGCTCCACGCACACGCTCGCGCGTCATCGCCTCGCCGAACGGAATGCGATGGCAGACCATCACAAAGCGACACGGCGTCTGCGGGCGGCCCTTGTGAAGGTAGTCTGCCAGCGCCTTGCCAACGTTCGTCGGCAAAGGCAATAGACGCTCCCGCCGCTGCTTTCCAGCCCCCACAAGAAGCGTTCCCGCGCGCCAGTCGACATCTTCCAACCGCAGTGCCGCCACCTCCGAGCAACGAAGGCCCAATCCCACGATCAGCCGGAGAATAGCCTTGTCCCTGAGCCCCGTGGGCGACGCGGAATCGATAACGTCGTCCAGCCGACCGACCTCCTCCCCGCCCAGGACAGCCTTTGGCGGGGAAGTCCGCCACCGCGCCACCGAAGGCCAGACGGCGCTCAAACCATGGCGGCAAAACCCCTCGAACTCCAGAAAGCGGGTGAAAGCCCGCAACGAAACCACCAATACTCCCAATGACTCCCTCTTCAGTCCTTCCGCCCGTGATTGAGCGTAGCCGAAAAAATCACATGCACACAACCCGCCTATATCGTACCGACTGTGCGGGAAGCGCCACCGCAGGAACTCCAGCGCATATCGCCGCCGGTACCGCCGCGTGGCCACGCTCAATCCGCAAACCTCCTCCATATGACGGTCAAACGCACCGAGCAGGACATCCTCCGGCCCGCACACCGCGGTCTCGCCCCGATCCGGTTCGTCTTCGCCCGACATGGCCAGCAAGCGCGCCAAGGCCGCGCGGCATGTGTTCCGGGATCGCACCGCCGGAACCACACAAGCACAATGCGCCAGATGCACCGACAGAAACTCATCGACTTCGGTTGCCTTGACCTTGCTTGAAAACGGATGCGCCGTTTCACGCCACTGGCCGAAGTGTTCGACCGCTTGCGTGTATTGATGGATCGTGTTGCGCGCATAACCACGCTCACACAACCAATCCGCATAGCGGAACAGAATTATGCCAAGACCATTGGCCGCCATCCGGCGGCGACTCCATTCGCGGCGAAAAAGTTGGGAATCCATGACGAACATTGAAGCCTGAAGCTATCAACAATCCGCCATACTTCCTCATACCCCCGAAGACCGGGAACTCAACCAAAATCCCGCAACCTTCGCATAAACGCAAACTTGTCATAATTCGCGCCGATCTTCGTCGGGCGGAACTTGGACTCGAGCAGGTTGGTGTCGAGGCGGGTATGGCCGTGGCGCAGGCATTCAACCAATGCCTCCCAGCGGCCGGCGGCGTAGCCGACGGCCTGCCGGAACTTGTTGGCGGGGATGGTCATGTCGGCGGCCCAGCCGTCGAGCCGCGCCTTGAGGGCGTTGACAACAGGCAGGGAGTGTTCGGCGCGCAGCTCTTTGCGCGCGGCTTCGTCGACGCCGCGCGCGTTCCACTCTTCTTCGAGTTTGTAGAGCCGGCCGATTTCGTGCATGGCCGTCTTCGCGTGGGCGGGCTCGTCGCCGAGGGCCTCGCGGAAGGCCCGGAAGACGTGCGACCAGCAGGCCAGCAGGACCACGTCCGGGCGCGGCTTGGCGAAGTTGGTGTATGCGGCGTAGCCGTCGCTTTGCAGCAG
>SKLD01000076.1 GCA_007123395.1 Opitutales bacterium | reverse complement strand
GAACAGGGTTGGCCCGGCGACTCCGCGGGGCCTCCGCGTTCAAATGGGCATTCCTCGAATCCGCGCGGCAGATTCGCTACGTAGCGACGTAGCCCCGCCTCCGTCGATCCCGCCGCGGAACAGGGTTGGCCCGGCGACTCCGCGGGGCCTCCGCGTTCAAAATGGGCATTCCTCGAATCTGCGCGGCAGATTCGCTACGTAGCGACGGAGCCCCGTCTCCGTCGATCCCGCCGCAGAACGGCTCAGAGCGATTCTTCCGTGGGCGCCGTCAGACGGGTGAGATAGACATTGCCCGAGCGGCGGTCGCGGACTTTGGCCGTGCGGCGGACGAGGTGCGGCTTGGCCGGGCCTCCTGCATGCATGGAGCGCGGCGGCGGAATGACGACGACATCGTCATAAATTTCGAGGATGTCGACCCCGCGGTCTTTGAGCGAGGCGAGACTTTCGGAAGGCGGCGCGTAACCCTTGGATGGACTGCGGTTCTCGCGCCGGAGGAGCACAATAAGCACCGCGATGAATACCAGAGCCGTGCCCGCGAAGACGAAGGCAATGATCTCCTCGAGGAGGAGAACACCCAGCTCTGTATGCACTCCCAGCATCAACCGTAATGTATGGGGCCAACGCTCCTTCGGCAAGCCGTAAATTGGGAATCCGCGGAATTCTCAATGCCCCAGCGTTCGGGCGTCGGGCCGCCGGGGATCGGAGGCGCCTGTCCACCAGCTTCCCTCGCGCAGGATCGACTGCGTCGACCCCATGGCGTCCATTTCGCGCACTTCGTGGCCGAGGCGGCGGAGGATCCCGAGGGTGTCGGGGCTGAAGCCGTTTTCGACACGCAAGTATTCCGGCAGCCACTGGTGGTGGAAGCGCGGCGCGTTTGTCGCTTCGGCGATGTTCATGCCGTGGTCGATGGTGTTGACGATGATTTGCAGGGTCGTGGTGATGATGCGGCTGCCGCCGGGACTGCCGGTGACGAGTAACACGTCGCCGCCTTCATCAAGCACGATGGTCGGTGTCATGCTGCTGAGCATGCGTTTGCCGCCCTCGACGGCGTTTTTCTCGCCCCCGATGAGCCCGTAGGCGTTGGGCGTGCCGGGCTTGGCCGAAAAGTCGTCCATCGTGTTATTGAGGAGCACGCCCGTGCCGGGCACCATCATTTGCGCTCCGTAGCTGAAGTTGATCGAGTATGTGTTGGCGACGGCGTTGCCATGGGCGTCGACAATGGAGAAATGCGTCGTGTTGTCGCCCTCGGCGGGATGGAGCGGATCGCCCGGGGAAATGTCGGCGGCAGGCGTTGCGCCGTGCGGAGAAAAGTCCGCCATACGCCGGGCGAGGTAGCCGCCGTCGAGCAGCTCCGACATGGGCACGTCGACAAAATCCGTGTCGCCCAGATGCACCGATCGGTCGGCATAGGCCCGCTTCATCGCCTCGGCCATGAAATGGATCTTGCGCGCCGAGCCAAACCCCATGTCCGCGATGCTCTCCGGCTCCAGCATTTTTAGAAGCTGCAGCAAGTGAATGCCTCCGCTGCTCGGCGGCGGCATGGAATGGACAGTGAACTCGCGGTAGTGTCCCGAAACGGTCGACCGCTCGACGGGGCGGTATTCGGCAAGGTCTTCGAGTGTCATGATCCCGCCGCGCCCGCGCAGAAAGTCGACCGTCTTTTCCGCGACCGGGCCCGTGTAGTAGCCCGCCGCACCGTCCTCCGCGATGCGCCGCAGGGTGTTTGCGAGGTCCGGCTGACGCAAGGTTTCACCGATCACGCGCGGGGCGCCGAAACGTGTGTAGAAGACCTCCCGTGCCGCCGGGTCGCGGAAGAGCCGTGGCGCGGCGATGACGAGGCTGTCAAAGAGGTCCTTTGAAACAGGAAAGCCTTCCTCGGCGAGGGCGATGGCCGGCGCGAGGGCGCGCCTGCGGTCGATCGTGCCGTAATTTTCGAGGGCGTGGAGAAGCCCTGCGACGTTGCCCGGCACGCCCACGGCAAGGGCGCTGAAACGCGACTTCGTCGGATCGGCTGTGCCATCCTCCCGCAAAAACATATCGCGGTGCGCGGCAGCGGGCGCCGTCTCGCGGTAGTCGATGGCAAAGGTTCGTTCTTCCTCCGCCAGATGCACGACCATGAAGCCGCCCCCGCCCAGAGCCCCCGCGCGCGGCAGCGTCACCGCCAGCGTGAAGGCCGCCGTCACCGCCGCGTCGACGGCGTTGCCTCCTTCTTCAAGGACCTCCAGTGCCGCCTCCGTGGCGTGCCGCTCTTGCGTGGCGACCATCCCGTTCGGTGCGTAGACGGGATAGAAGCGCGCCGCGCCCGAAATGATGGGCGGAGGCTCAGCCCCGACCGGCCCGCTGACAACCGCGGCGAGAAGCCAGAGAACCAAGAAATAAGGGCGGCGGCGGGACAGCGTCACCGGTTCCAAAAGTCGCACAGAATCCATGAGGGAACCGTAACCGCCGCACCGCCGCCGTCAAACAAGTGCTTGCCTAAGCCAGCACCGCTCGTTCAGGCGGATTTTTTCTTTCGCTTGCTCCCCCGCAAGCCCGCCGCTAGCCTCCTTTGCATGACATTCCGGTCCCAGTTTCCAAACGAGCAGAGTGAGAGCGGCGAGTTCGAGCGGCAGGAGGACGCTTTCCGGGAGCGGGTCTCGGCCGACGGTTCGACGCCGTATCCTGTCGTGCCGGGACGTTACCACCTCTATGTGTCGCTTGCCTGTCCGTGGGCGCACCGCACCCTCATCGTCCGTAAACTGCTTGGCCTCGAAGCGGCGGTGGGCATGACAGTGGTGGATCCTGTGCGGGATGAAAAGGGATGGGCCTTCCGTGACGGCCCCGGCCATTCGCGCGACCCCGTGAACGGATTCGCCTACCTCGCGGAGGCTTACCGGGCGACAGAGCCTGACTTCGACGGGCGCGTGACGGTCCCCGTGCTTTGGGACACAGCGAGCGGACGGATTGTGAACAACTCGGAGGACGACATTTGCCGGATGTTCGCGGAGGATTTCACCGCGCCCGGCGCGGGCACTCCCGACCTTTTTCCCGCCGACCGTGAAAGGGAGCATACGGACTTGGCGGAGATGATTTACGAGAACATCAACAACGGTGTTTACCGCGCCGGGTTTGCCACGAAACAGGAGGCCTATGAATCAGCCGTGCGCCGTCTTTTCGCGGCCCTCGATGTTCTTGACCAACGCCTTGGGAAAACGCGGTTTCTTCTCGGCGCGGCACCGGTGGAAGCCGATTGGCGCTTGTTCTGCACACTTGTCCGTTTTGATGCGGTCTACTTCGGTCACTTCAAGTGCAACCTCCGCCGCATCGTCGACTATCCCTATCTGCGCGGCTACCTGAAAGAACTCTACCAGTGGCCGGGAATCGCGGACGATGTGCATTTCGATCACATCAAGCGGCACTACTACATAACGCACGGCGAGATCAATCCGACGGGGATCGTGCCGCTCGGGCCGGATCTGGACCTGCGCTCTCCCCACGGGCGCGGGACGATGTTCTCGGGGTGACTTTTCCAAGGCGGAGATTGCCACCGCGCCACGGCCTGCTATCGCAATAGGGTATGGACAGTATCGACTGGAAGCCCCACGGCGATTTTTCCGACATTCGCTACCATAAAGCGGACGGCATCGCGAAGGTGACGATCAACCGGCCGCACCGACGCAATGCGTTCACGCCCGATACCGTGAGCGAGATGATCGAGGCTTTCACGGACGCGCGTGACGACACCTCCGTCGGCGTCGTGCTCCTCACCGGCCAGAATCCGCAGACGGACGGAAAGTTCGCCTTCTGCTCGGGCGGCGACCAAAAGATCCGCGGTGAGCAGGCGGGCGGTTACGTGGGCAGCGACGGAGTTCCGCGGCTCAATGTCCTCGACCTCCAGAAGCTCATCCGCTCCATGCCCAAGGTGGTCATCGCCCTCGTCGCGGGCTATGCCATCGGCGGCGGCCACGTGCTGCATGTCGTCTGTGATCTGACAATCGCGGCGGAGAATGCCGTCTTCGGGCAGACCGGGCCGAAAGTAGGGAGCTTTGACGGCGGTTTCGGCGCCGCCTACCTCGCCCGCATCGTCGGGCAGAAGAAGGCGCGCGAGATCTGGTACCTCTGCCGCCAGTATTCCGCGCAAGAGGCACTGCACATGGGATTGGTCAACGCCGTCGTCCCCTTCGCCCGGCTCGAGGCCGAGGGCGTGAAGTGGGCACGGGAGATCCTCGAAAAGAGCCCGCTCGCCATACGGTGCCTCAAGAGCGCTTTCAATGCGGAGATGGACGGGCAGGCGGGCCTGCAGGAACTCGCCGGCAACGCCACGCTCCTCTACTATCTCACCGAGCAGGGGGAGGAGGGGCACCGTGCCTACGTCGAGAAACGCCCGCCCGATTTCGGCAAATACCCGTGGCTCCCCTGAGCCCCCGCGTTTGGCATGCACGGCAAGGAGCGCATCGGCGCGGAGCACATTCTCTACCGGGACGAGTGGCTGGTCGCCCTCGACAAACCGCCGGGCTGGGCCGTCCATCGTTCGCGGCGCATAACGGACGCCCGCGTCTGCATGAGCGTCCTGCGCAACCTCCTCGACCGCCGCGTCCATCCGCTCCACCGTATCGACCGAAAGACATCCGGCATCGTCCTCTTCGCCCTCGAGCCGGAGACCGCCGCCGTCATGACGGCCCGTTTCGCCCGGCGCGAAGTTGGTAAGGCTTATCTCGTAATCGCGCGCGGATGGCTCTCGGGGCCGGTTTCGTTCGATTCCCCGCTCGCGCAGGAGAAGGGCACCGAACCCGTTCCGGCGCAGACCCTCGTCGTGCCCCTCGGCCGCGCGGAGTTGCCCGGTCCCGTGGGGCCCCATGCCACGGCGCGGTATTCGCTCCTCGCCGCTTTTCCCGCGACCGGCCGCCGCCATCAAATCCGCCGCCACCTCAAGCGTGCGGGCCATCCGGTCGTGGGCGACGCCGTGCATGGCGACGGTCGCCACAACCGCTTTGTGCGCGAATGCTTCGGCACCCGCCGCATGGCCCTCCACGCATGGGCCGCGCGCTTTCGCCACCCCGTGACAGACGAACCTGTCGAAATCACGGTAGCGCCGCGCGGCGACCTCGCCCGCGTCATTGAGGGCCTCCGCTGGCGGGTGCCGGATTCCGTCCCGTGGGCGCAGGCGATGGGCAGCGGGACCGGCTGAAAGCGGGGATTCCAAGAAAACCCCGCACTTTGAATCAGAGCCCATGAGGGGAGAGCGTCCCGGATAGGTTTTGACTCCAACAGTCTGCCGCAGTTGTTTGCGGGGAGTCCCGGGAACCTTTTCGTTTCGAGCGATGAACCAATCATGCTGAGCACACGTGACAACGACCCGGATTTCGGCGCGGCGGGACGGCGGGTAACCTACCTGAGCTTCGCCGTGAACCTTGCTCTTGCGACGCTCAAATGCCTCGCGGGCTTTTTCGGGCGTTCCGCCGCCCTCATGGCCGACGGCTTGCACAGCTTTTCCGACCTCGCTTCGGATGCGATGGTCCTTTTCGGCCTGCGCATGGCGAACCGGCCGCGCGACGAGGATCACCCCTATGGCCACCACCGCTTCAACACCTTCGCGGCGGCGGGCGTGGCCCTCATGATCCTGATTTTTGCCCTTTGGATGTGCGTATCGGCGCTGCGTTCCCTGCGCGCGCCCGGCATGGAGGGGCCCGCGCTGTGGGCGGCATGGGCCGCACTGCTCTCCATCGCGGCGAAGGAAGCGCTCTTTTTCGCGACACGCCGGGTCGCGCGGCGGCTTGGGTCGCGCTTGCTCCTTGCCAACGCATGGCACCACCGCACCGACAGCTTTAGTTCCGTCGTCACTCTTTTCGCCGTGCTCGTGGCGTCGCTCGGCGGCGAGGAGTGGCGCTTTGTCGACTCTTTGGCCGGTCTCGGTCTCGGGATCTGGCTCTTTATCGAAGGGGCCGGCCTCTTCCGCGGCAGCGTGAACGACCTTCTCGACCGCGCCCCCGCGCAGGAGATCATCAACGACCTGCGTGAACACATTTTGCCGACCGCCGGGGTGGTCGGCTACCACCACTTTCGCGCGCGCAATGTGGGCGACCTCGTGGAAGTCGATCTCCACCTCCAGGTCGATCCCCGGATAACGGTGGAAGAGGGGCACGATATCGCGCGCAGCGTCCGCGAGAACATCCAATCAAAGCATCCCGAAGTCCTCGACGTGCTCATCCACGTGGAGCCGGCCACCCATGATCATTTGCGCAGAGACGGCATCGCCGATTTTCGCAAACCGGGCCGCTGACGGGCCGGAACCACAAACCGCCCGTCGCCCTTATCGGCCCAACCTGCCGCGCATTCCGCCTTCCGGAGCTTCCCCGCCGAGGGCACGCACAATCGTTGTCGCGTTGTGGTCGATCATGCCGATGTAGGTTCCTTCGTATGTGCCGGGCCGTCCCATGGCGTCCGAAAACAGCTCGCCGCCGATGCGCAGCCTGTGGTTGCGCGCCCGCGCGCCCTCCACGAGGGCCCGCACGTTGCGGTCGGACACGGATGTCTCAATGAACACCGCGGGGACTTCACGGTCCACAATGAGCCGTATCAGGTTTTCTATGTCCCTGACGCCCGCTTCCGAATCGGTGCTCATCCCCTGGATACCCCGCACTTCGATGCCGTAGGCGCGCCCGAAATAGCCGAAAGCGTCGTGCGCCGTCACAAGGATGCGGCGGTCTTTCGGAATCGTCGCGACAATGCCACGCACGTAGCTGTCCAGCTCGGACAGTTCCGCAAGGTAGCGCTCCGCGTTCGCGGCGTATACGGCGGCGTGCTCCGGATCGAATTCCGCGAGACGGGCGGCCACCACGCGCGTAACCCGCTTCCATGCGCCGACGTCCATCCAGAGGTGCGGGTCAAGGCCCTCTTCTTCCTTTAGCAGGGGATAATCGCCCGCCGTCTTCACCGCTTCCGCCACCGCCAGCACCGGTGTACCCCGCCGCTCCATACGCCGCAATACGTCCCCCATGCGCCCTTCGAGGAGCAGGCCGTTGTAAAAGACAATGTCGGCCCGCCGCAGCAGCACCACGTCACGCCGGGTCGGTGTGTAGACGTGCGGGTCCACCCCCTCGCCGACGATATTCGTCACGTTGGCCCGCTCTCCCGCGACATTGCGCACCACGTCCGCGATCATTCCCACCGTGGCCACCGCTTCGTAGGGCGGCGGAGGTTCGGCGTCCGCCCGCCCGCCCGCACACGCGATGAGTGCAAGCACGCACACGCCCCGTAACCAGCGGTATGTCTTGAAGCCTCCATGGACGCGGTCCCCGTCTCTTTTTTGATTCATCAAATTACTATTCGGATGCTCCTCAAAAAGGTGCAAGCGAAAACCTTTCCCCGGCGGACATTGGGGCGGCGGCTTCGGGCGGCGGCTTCGGGCGCCGTTGTTTGGGGCTCTGCCTCGCCGCCTCCCTCTGGCTTGCGGGGTGTGAAACAACCCGCCGGCGTGGGCTTCGACCTTGAAGCGGCCGGAGATGCCATCGAGGTCGCGGCGGAAGGCGCCCAGAGTCATTGATTGCCCCGCTGGACTGCTAGACTCCAGCCGTCGTCTTCGTCTCGATGGCAGCGAGCCGGTTGCAGACTTCGTTGATGAGGAACTCCGGGGTGGAAGCGCCGGCTGTGACGCCGACAATGGCATACTGGCTCATCTCTTCCGGGTCGACCTCGCGGGCTGTCTCGATGTGGTAGGTGGGGCGGCCGGTGCGCTTGGCGAGCATGGCCAGCTTGCGTGTGTTGGCAGAGTGGTGCCCGCCGATGACGACGAAGGCTTCGACATCGTTGTCGTAGAGCACGGCAATGTCGCCTTGGCGGTCTTTCGTCGCACCGCAGATGGTGTCGATGATGACGGCGGCGGGAAAGCGCTCTTTCAGGTAGTCCGCCAGTTCGTGGAAATCCTCCGTGAACATCGTCGTTTGTGAGACCATGACAACCTTGTCGCCGAAGTCGGGGAGGGTGTCGATGTCCTCCTTGCTCTGCACAACGTGCCCGCGTCCGTCTGTGTAACCCATGAGGCCGATAGCCTCGGGATGACGGGCATCACCGTAGATCACGGTGTGATATCCTTTTTTCGTGTGGACGCGGATTTTGCCCGCCACGATTCCAACATCCGGGCAGGTGGCGTCGCGGAACTCAATGCCAAGATTCTTCAGGTATTTCCGGCGCTCCGGACTGATGCCGTGCGCGCGCACGACGAGGACGGCGTTCGTGTTGGAGTCCTCGTTTTCCCGTATGGAAAGGTCGGACCGGCTTTGGTAATCGCCCACTTCGCGGATGCCTTCGCCTTGGAGGCGGTCCATCATCTGGCTGTTGTGGATGAGGGGTCCGTCTGTGTAAACGGGGTGTTTTCCCTTCTTCGCAAAGTCGCGTGCGATGTCGATCGCACGCTCGACACCCCAGCAGAAGCCTGCGTTTTTGGCCCGGATGACTTTCATACCGGAGGCAACATGGCCAAAACAGGGCGTGGGTCAACCAACGATAAGCGATGCTGATGGTTTGAAAAACGAACGATGCATACGGGTGGCGACGGGGAGCAGGACAATTTTCCAGCTCCAGTTGACTCCGGAGAGCGGTGAGGAGACGATTCAAGGGTGGTTCGTGAGATTATATGCAAATGCGGCGTGCGTTGGATGAGGCTGGCTTGGGTTCCGCTGGCGATTCTATTCGGTTGGGTGTCCGGCCACACTTCGCCTGACCGTTCCACGGAGGCTGCGGGCGATTCCTTGGCATCCGTTTGGGAATCCAGTATGCGTGCGCAACCGCGGTATGCGGCGAACGAGCTGAGAATCGAGGCGGAAGACGCCGAACGGAGGGCGCTGCGGCGCGACCGGTATCCCTCCGTCGAAATCGAGGGCGGCGGCGACTTCGGGCAGCGGGTGCGGCCCGGCGAGGAGCGTGACGAGGGATTGGCGGGTCGTGGTGAAATCCTCGCGCGCGTGAACTGGAGTCTGCTCGAGAGCGGCCGGAGCGCCCGGCAGCGTGCTGTGGAGTTTCGCCGCAGCGGTTTGGCGGCGGCGGACGCGGCTTTCGATCTCGCGTTCCGCGGTGAGGTTGCCCGTGCCTACATCGGTGCCTCGGTGGCTTCGGAGCGAAGGCAGCTCTTGCTCGCGGCGGAGCCGGCTTTTGAGAAGCTGGCGGCGGTCGTCCGAATGCGTGTCAGAGAAGGCGTGGAGTCGACTGTTGCGCTCGACCAAATCGAAGAGAGTGCGGCTGCCCGTGCGGCGCGGTTGCGGGCGGAGGCGGACGCCGCCGAGGGCAAAAAACTGATGCTCGCGCTGCTTGCCGACAGAGAGACTGTGCAACCGCTCAGGATTGACCCGCGTCCCCCGCGCGCGGCGGTCTCCGTCGAGACCAGCCCTGCTCTGGCGGCCCTGCGCCACGAGGCCGGGGAACGCCTCGCCGAGGCAGAGGCGCTCGAGCGAACGGATCGCTGGAGGTTGGATGCCGTGGGGCAAGCGGGCCCCTATTTCTCAAGGGCTTTTGACAGAACGACGGAGCACGAATATTTCGGCGGCCTGCGTTTCGTTTGGTCGCCCGACCTCGCCGGGGCGCGGAGTTCGCGTGCGCTTGCCGAGCGGCGGCGGGCGCGCGCCTTGGAGGCTGACGAAGCCGGTTTGCGCCGTGATTTGTCCATGCGCGTCCGGGAGATTGACGCGACCCTCGGGGACGCAGACGCGCGCACGACGGATTGGCGCGCCGCCGTGGAGCGGGCCGCGGCGGCGGAGCGCACGGCACGCTTGCGCTGGGAACACGGTGCCGGATCGTGGAGCGATTGGTGGGAGAAACGGGAACGTCTACTCGAAGCCAAGCTGGATGAACTCGACTGGCGGCGGCAAACTGCGGAAATGTTGGTGGAGTATGCCGAGGCCTCCGGACGCATCGACGACCTCCCCGCTTGGATTGGCCAGAGATCCGGAGATTTGTAATGAAAATGTCGTTGTTTGATGAACTTGGATGGGAGAAAATGCGGCGCGGTGTGCGGCGGGCTCTCTGCTTTGCCGCAGTTGCGGGGCTTATTGGATGCGGTGAGTCCGGGACCGTTTCTTCCGAAGCGGAGAAACCCCGGGTCGAGGTGGTGACGCTGGAGGCGCAGACAATTTCCATAGAGCGAACTTGGCCGGGCATGATCGTTTCTTTGAACCGTCTTTCGGTCGCGGCACCCGGTCGCGGCGTCATTACCGGGCTCTTTGTTGAGGACGGCGATGTAGTGGAAAAGGGTGACTCCATCCTGCGTATTGAAGATTCGGAAGCGGAGGCGCGGCGCGCAGTCCTCGGCGAGCGCCGCGATGCCCTCGCGGAGGACCTCGCGCGGTGGGAGCGGTTGGCAGGGGCACAGGCCGCCGGTCCCGGTGAGGTGGAGGCCGCCCGCCTTCGCCTGCTGGAGGTCGAGGAGGCCCTGGCCGCCCATGAAGCCCGCCGACGGCTCGGAGAGATCACCGCTTCGGCGCACGGGCGCGTCACCGGATTGGCGATGGCAGTCGGCAACCGTGTGGGTGAAGGCGAATTATTGATGCGGATCGAGGACAGCGGGGCGGTGGGCATTCGTTTTGTCGTGCCGGCCGTGGAAACGAAATATTTTGCGGACCGGGACCGTCTCGACGTAGTGGATGCAGAGGGGGAGAGCATCCTGATCAAGCGTCTTGTTTCGGTCGAACACGAGACGCTTTCGGAATATGTGACGGTAAATGTATGGTTGGACGGAACGGACATCCCGTTCCCCGGCGATGCGGAGGTCGTCTACCGCGAGGAGCGCGAGGCGATTGTCGCGCCATGGACGGCAGTGGCACGCGACGGA
The DNA here is from genome assembly GCA_007123395.1 of Opitutales bacterium. Classification (GTDB taxonomy): domain Bacteria; phylum Verrucomicrobiota; class Verrucomicrobiia; order Opitutales; family Oceanipulchritudinaceae; genus SLLG01. Next base: position 3,302 of record SKLD01000076.1, on the reverse strand, counting down.
GAGGCGCATTGGGTGGCCGTCGTCACTGGTGATCCAACTGTCATTGAGCGGCGTCGCGTCGTGCTCGGCTCCGGCCGGGCCGATGGTGTCGAAGTGCGTTCCGGGCTTGAGGCAGGCGACCGGATATTGCGCTTTGAGCCGCGCTCCCAGCCGGAAGGCCGCGAGGTAGCGGTTGTGTCACGGGAAAATCCGTCCTCATGAACGGAATGATGCGTGCCTTTTTCGAGTCGCTCGCGGGCTACCGGATCGCGGTGGGTGCCGCCGCGCTTCTCGTCATCCTGCTGGCTGCTGTCACACTCGTGCGCATGCCCCTTCAGCTTTTGCCGGAGGTGCGGTACCCGCAGGTCCGTGTCATCGGCGACCTGCCGGGGCAGACCTCGGCGGTCATCGAGGAAAGCATTAACGAACCTCTTGAAGCCGCCCTTGCGGGCACCCCGGGCCTTGTGAGAATGGAAAGCCGTTCCGGGGACGGGCGTTCGTATGTCGATCTGTTTTTCGAGCCCGGTCACGACATGGATGTGGCACTGCGCGAAGTGTCTCAGGGCGTGCAGCGCGCAAGGTCCTCCATGCCGCCGGGATTTCCGGAGCCGCGCGTCTTCGAGGTGGCGACTTCGGAAGAGCCTGCTATGCAGTTTGCCTTTGGCTCAGACCGCTATACGGCGGCGGAACTGCGGCAGCGGCTGCGTTCAACGCTTCTTCCTCGGCTACGCGGGATCGACGGCGTCGACATGGTCTTTATCGGCCGGGAAGAGGATCCGGAACTCGTTGTCGAGATCGATCCGCAGCGGCAGATGTCACTGGGAGTTGGTTTTGAGGCGGTCGAGAGCACGCTTCTTCAAGCGACCGAACCGCCGGTTGCGGGTCAGGTGTTGTCGCCGTCGTTCGAGGGTGTCGGTGTTTTGGGCGAGGCCGCATGGGATCCTGACCAACTAATGGAGCGCTGGCTTCACGCGGGCGATGCCGGGCAGGTCCGTTTGCCGCTGAAATCATTCGCTCACGCTTATCGCGCTCCGTCGGAGACGAGCCTTCGCACGCGCCTCAATGAGGCGCCGGCCGTTCTCGTCACCGTGCACCGGTCCCCCCGCGCGCAGTCCTTGCGCATGGCGTCCGAGGTGCGCTCGACGGTCGAACGTGTCACCGGCGGAAAGGAGTTCGAACATGTTGAATTCACGCTGCTCTTTGATGATTCCGTCGTCACCGGCGGAGCTGTGCGGAGTGTCGTTATCGCGGCTTCTGTCGGGTCGCTTCTCGCCATGGGGCTTGTCTATTTCGCGCTTCGCAAGGGACGCCGCGTTCTGCTCGTGGCTTTTGTTGTGTTGACTAGCCTCTCGGCGGCGACGCTTGCCCTCGCCGCCGCAGGCATGACGCTGAATCTTCTCACGCTTGCCGGGTTGCTCATTTCCGTGGGCCTGGGATTGGACTATGCCATCATTTACTTTGACCGGATGGAACGGTTGCGCGGAGAGGCGGAGAATCCCGGCGCCGATGCCATGGTGGACGTGGCGGCTCCGTTGTTGGGAGCACTCCTGACCACCGTGGCCGCGGTCGCCCCTTTTCTTCTCGTGGCCGGTTTGGTCGCGGAGCTTTTCCGCCCGCTTATCCTCACCGTGATCTTCAGCTCGGTGTTCGCCTACCTCTCCGCCCTGATGATTCTCCCGGCCTTCGCCGGTGGAGGGAACCGTGAAGAAACGCGCGCCGGAACGGAGTCACGGCCATGGGACGGGCGGATTTGGCGGACATCTCAGCGGGCTTGGTTTGTATGGCCAGTCTTTGCGCTGCTGTTTGCCGGTCTTTTCTTTCTGGGAAGAGCGTTGCCCTTCGAGGTTTTGCCCGATGTCGACGACGGATTTATTGACGTCCGCATTGTTCATCCCGCGGGAATTCCGCCGGACGCGATGGATCGGATAACCCGTGATGTCGAGCGGGCACTTTTGGCAGTTGACGGAACGTCAGCCCTCTTCACAACGGTCGGCGGCTACTTCAGGGAAGGCCTTCCGTCCTTTCGTCCGGGTACGGCGAACTTCATGGTCCGCGTTGACACAAAGTCGGGTGACCGCCCTTCCTCGGATTGGGCGGATGACGCGCGCGAGGCCATTGAAGGTATCGGGATTTCGACTTTGAGCACGCGAATTCAGCTCCCGCGCATCCGTGGAGTGCGCACCCGGCTGTCCGAGTCCGATGTCGACGTGGTCCTTACGCGCTCCGACGGCGATCTGCTTGCCCTCGCGGAAACCGAAGCGGCGGTCGAGGAAGCACTGCTTACCATTGGCGGCCTGATTGATGTGGAGCGGGTTCGCGGCGGGGTCAGCCCCCGGTGGCGCGTCGAACCCCGGCATGCCGCACTCAGCCAATACGGTGTATCCTTCGCCGACATGAAAAAGGTCGTTGAGTACTCCATGGAGGGCGCTGTCCTCCGCGAGCGTATGGAGCGCGGAGACCCGCTCGCGTTGCGCGTCCGCTACGACCGCAGTGTGGCCGGAGGGCCGCAGCATCTGGAGCAGGCCGTTGTCCCGGCGGCAGGCGGGCGTGTTCATTTGGCGGATATCGCTGACTTTAACCTCATTGAGGAACCAACCCATATCGAGCGCCGTGAAAATCAGCGCGTCGTGCGAATCGGCGCCCAACTGGATCCCGCCGGGCCGGGACCGGGCAGGGTAGCCGCGAAGGTGGAGGACACGCTCGCCGCGCTTGATCTTCCGGGCGAAGTCAGCTGGTGGCTGGAAGGCGAGACGGAGGCGCTCGCGGAAACCCGCCGGACCTTCGGGTTGGCTTTGGCTCTGGCGTTGCTCATCGTGCTGATCATTCTCGTGGTCCAATACGGATCAATACGCCGGGCGTTGGCCGGATGGCTCGCGATTCCGCTGTGCGGATTCGGCGCGGTGCTTTTGCTTTGGGCGCTGCGGCAGCCGTTGGACGCCATGGTCCTTGCCGGACTCTTGATCTCTGTCGGGATCGTAGCCAACAGCATGATTCTTGTGCTCTCCGAAACCGATTGGCGCTTGCGTGCCGGAAAGGATCAAGACGATCCCTTCCGCGCACTTGACTACGCTAGCCGTACCCGTTTGCGGCCAATCGGTCTGACGGTCGCCAGTACCTCGCTTGGCATGAGCCCGCTTCTCTTCGGCGGCAGCGAGGTTTTCGGACTCCTCCAACCGCTGGCCATCGCCCTCACCGGCGCGCTCATCCTCTCAATTCCGGTGGCTTGCGTGATTCTCCCCGGAATTCTGCGCTCAATCGGGTTCCGTCGACCCTGAAACGGTGGGCCCAGAGGGATTTGAACCCCCGACCAAAGGATTATGAGT
>SKLD01000130.1 GCA_007123395.1 Opitutales bacterium | reverse complement strand
CGCGGGCGTGTGGAAAAGGTGCTGAAGGCGGGCGGTAAAGTGTCCCTGCCGGAACTGCTGCGCTGCCGCGTGCGCTACCTGACGGACGGGGCGGTGATCGGGAGCAAAGGTTGGATAGAAAAGTGGCTGCGTGAACGCGGGGTGCCGCGCAAGACCCCGCCGCGGCCGATGCGGGGCGGCGTGTGGGCCGGGCTTTGCAGCCTGCGCGATCTGAAGAAGGATGTGTTCGGGTGAGTGCGCGGTTCGGAAATAGGCATTTTCGCCATTTGGCAGCATCAAAAACTCCGCAGCCGGCAAATTTCTCTAGCCAAGGCAGAATCGAACTGAAAGGATCCAAATCTGAGCCATCCTACCACCCGATTTGGATAACTCTCAACTGAATTTCCTTTCATCAATGGGTAGCCATGCTCGATTTTCGGGTGGAAAGGTCAAAGGGCTACACTGCAGTAATGAGCAGGCAGAACGCAAACCCATTACCCACTGTGGCAGAACTGTTCGCCGAATTTTATCGAATGTGATGATAAACAATGTTCCCAACTGGCGGGCGTTTTTTCTCGTCGGCCTTGTCCTTGGATGCTTTGTTTCGGCGCAAGCGGAATGGCACCGCTTGGAAAATCTGCGTCTGGTCGATCACCCCGCGAATGACGGCGATAGCTTTCACGTGACAAACGGGGAAACGGTCTGGCTTCTGCGCCTCTATTTTGTCGATTGCCCGGAGACCTCGGCGGATTCGGAGACGATGGTGCGGCGGCTGCGGGAACAGACGCGCTACTTCGGCTTGGATCGCCATGAGGATACCCTGCGCTTCGGTGGTGAGGCTACCAAGCGGGTGCGCGAATGGCTGGCCGAGCCGTTTACGGCTTACACGGTTTTCGCTGATGGCATGGGCCGTTCCTCGACACAGCGCTTCTTCGCTTTTGTCGTTACGGCGGATGGGCGGGATCTCGACTTCCTTTTGGTGGAGAATGGCCTTGCGCGGACCCATGGGGTCGGGCGGCGGGATTTTCGCGGGATGCATCGAGATGACCGGCAGGCGTATCTTGAGGATCTGGAGGTGGCGGCTATGCTGGGGCGGCGTGGTATTTGGTCGATGGCCAATCCGGATCGCGTGGCGGAATTGCGCCGCCTCCAGCGCGAGGAAGACATGGCCCTGCGGCGCATTCGGGAGGATTTGGGCTTCGGTGGGATGCGGGAGGGGGAGACCCTCGAACTCAACTCCGCCAGTCGTGAGGAGTTGCAGCGACTGCCGCGCATCGGTCCGGCGCTGGCGGAGCGGATCGAGGCGGGGCGTCCCTATCGGTCGGTCGATGAACTCGCGCGGGTCTCCGGTATCGGTCCGGCCACCCTCGAGCAACTGCGCCCCTTTGTGCGGGTGGCGGACGGCGGCTAATGTGGACTCTTCTGGTTAATCCGAACCGGTTTCGGGTCTGCTAGGTAGATAGTGGACAACATTAATCCACCGCTCGAGGAAGCGCGCGGCTCCTGTGGGGTGTGGGGTGGATCAGGCGGCAGCGGCGAGGCGGCGTTTGACGTAGCCGGGGGTCATCTTTGCCGCCGAAACGGTAAGCGGGAAACGGACGGCAAGTCCGCGGGATTCGGAGACGGTCAGGCGCGGCGGGACGCGGCCCCCTGCAAGGGACCGGGCTACGGGCGGGCAGGCGGAGTCCGGGGAAAGACGGGGACAGGTGCCGAGCCGCCTGCGGCGACACCCGCGAAGTCCATGTCCCCTCTCCGGGGAGGGCCGGGGACAGGTGCCGAGCCGCTTGCGGCGACACCCGCGAAGCCCATGTCCCCTCTCCGATGTAACTTGACGGATTATGCGGGTTGGCGGGCGACCGCACGTTTCATTTTATGTGGTTCACGAGGGCGCGCGCCGGATGTTGGCTCCTGTGGTCCAGTATTGGCCCCGCCATGGGAGAGGCGGTAGCAATGATCGTTGTCGAAGTCTATGGATACGAGGCAGGCCTCGACCAGATCCCCAAGTGTGTCTCTGCCGTTTACGCGGATGAGCCCCCGGAAAGGAGCTTCTCCGCTTCTGGGGTCCGGCTTGGGTTCGATGATTCCAAACCGCCGCAGCCGTTGCGCGGACTCGTCAGTTTGACTTGGTGTGAGCGGGCAGTTGCGCGTAGCCGCCGTGCGCTGTTCTTGACGGTGTGCGGTAGTGGGCGGAGGATGGAGGGCATGCGATTGAGGGTGGCATGGGCTCTTTTAGCGGCGGCGGTGTTCGGCGGCGTACTCCGGGCGGGGGCTGACTTTGCGCGCTTGGACGTGTTTCAGGGGACGGCGGGACGCGAGGATGTGGTGGAGCGGCTCTTCCGTGTTTACGTTTCGCGGAATGTCGACCGCAGTCTCATTGATTTGTCGCGGGACGCACTATTTGTCCGCACGGATGCACCGGGAAGACCGTTGTACCACCGGGTGGCGTTTGCCGTTGATCCGCTGGCGGGTGCGGAGGAGGACGGAACGGTGTCGGCGCGGGCGAAGGCGGAAGGCGTTCCGGAGGAAGCGGCGCCGGGCTTGCCGCGCGGCCGTCCCCTCGCGGGCTGGCGGATCGCGCTGGATCCTGGCCACCTCGGCGGGGCGTGGAGCCGGATGGAGCACCGCCACTTCCGTATCGGGGACGATCCGCCGGTGGCGGAGGGCGACCTTGTGCTCAAAGTCGCCTTCATGGTGCGGGAGCGGCTCGAGGCGATGGGCGCGGAGGTCTTCCTCACGCGGGAGGATGCCACGCCGGTGACCCGTCTGCGCCCGGAGGATTTCCTTGCCGAGGCGGCGGTGCGGCTCACGGTCGACGGGGAGGCGATGCCCGAGTCTGAGGCGGTGGAGCGTCTCGCCAACCGCATGTTCTATGTTTCGGCGGAGAACCGCGCGCGGGCGGAGCGCATACGGGATTGGGGGGCGGACGTCGTGCTGTGTCTGCACATCGACGCCGTGCCGTGGGCGGACCCGGACAACCTATCCTTGGTCGACGTCGACCACTCCCACGTCATTGTCAACGGTGCTTACAGCTCCGCTGAGTTGGCCGACGCCGAGCAACGCGTCCTCATGTTGGAGCGGCTCCTGCGCGGCTTTGACCGGGTGGAGATTCCTTTGGCGGAATCGCTCGCGGATTCCCTTGCAGAGGCGAGTGGATTACCGCCTTTCCGCTACCGCGGGCCGAACGCACGCCGGGTCTCAGACAATCCGTATGTCTGGGCGCGCAATCTTGCCGCCAACCGTCTATTTCCCGCGCCGACGGTTTTCTTGGAGCCCTACGTGGCAAACAGCCGTGTGACCTACGCGCGGTTGCAGGCGGGCGACTACGAGGGACTGCGGAAGATCGCGGGCGAAGAGCGGCCGTCGATCTTCCGCGAGTACGCCGATGCCGTGGCGGAGGGGCTGGAGCGTTTTGCGCACCGGGCGGGGCCGCCGCCTTTTGACATACTTTTTCGGGGCGCAGGCTTGAATCCGGAGAAACGCGCGAGATAATGCCGATCATGTTCCGTGTTTTTCTTTTCGCCGCCGCGGTGGCGTCCGCATCCGCTCAAGTCATGATGTTCGACTTGGTCGACGGCACATCCGTCTCGGCACGGCTTCTCGCGGAAAAACCGGACCGGTTGTATGTCGACCTCGGTTTCACCGTCATTTCGATTCCCCGTGAGGCGATCCTGCAGGTCTCGGATACCTCCGGCGAAGAGCGCGCAAGTGTGTCAACGGAGTTTCTCTACCGCGAAGAAGCGGGGCTTCCCTTTCAGAATGTGCAGGACCTTGTCGGAGGCGTGGGCCCGGCGGTGGTTCTCGTGCAGACGCCCACGGGCCTTGGTTCGGGCTTTGTTATCCACGCCGACGGCTGGGTGATCACCAACGACCACGTGATCGCGGGGGAGCACGACCTGCGCGTGACTGTTTTCGAGGATCCCGACCGCGACGGACGCGGCCTTGAACGGCGCGTCTTTGAGAATGTGCGGATCGTTGCGACGAGCCCGGAGTGGGACCTCGCGTTGTTGCGGATCGATACGGACGATCCCCGTCGCTTCGAGACGGTGTCGCTGGGCAGTTCGGAGACGTTGCGGCAGGGGCAGACGGTCTTTGCCATCGGCAATCCGCTGGGCCTTGAGCGCACAGTGTCCGAAGGGATCGTTAGCCTGCGCAACCGCGTGATCAACGGAAACCTTTTTATCCAGACGACGGCGGAGATCAACCCGGGCAACAGCGGCGGGCCGCTTTTCAATTTGCGCGGCGAAGTCGTGGGCGTGAACAATATGAAGGTCGTCGGCTTCGGCACGGAGGGCCTTGGATTCGCTATTCCCGCCGAGGTGCTCAAACGTTTTCTGCGCAACCGCGACGCTTTTGCCTTTAACCCCAGCAACCCCAACAGCGGATTCCGCTATAATGCCCCCCCGACCAGTTCTATTACAAATGAATAAACACACATCTATCCGCTTGGCCGCCGCGCTCTCCGTGCTTCTGTCAGGCCCCGCCCTGTCCCTCGCGGACACCTCCCCCGCTGCTTTGTTCGGCGACGATACGATTGTCTACGCCGAGACGCAGCCGCTCGCCGCTATGATGGAACGCTGGTCGGAGAACGAAGCATGGGATCTCGCGCAGAACGAAGACTACGTGGCGTTCGCGCGGCGCATGTTCGGCTCGATCGGCATGCCGCTTCCGCGGGATCTCGATCCGGACATCCGCAAGGTGATCCCATGGGTCGGGGAAAAACTCGGCCTGAGCGAGGAGGAGGCACGCGAATTGTTCGCCGGCCGTCTGGCGGTCGGCGTCTCCGCCGCTGATCCTGCGGCGCTCGTCGGTTTCATGGATGACGATGCCGACGAAGACGCTGTGCTCGCACGCGTCCGCCCCGGTATCCGCATTCTTCTTACGCACGATGGCAAGCAAGAGCTTCTCGAAAAGGCGATTACCCACTTGCGGGAGGAGGACGACGGCGGGGTCGGGGAGTTCCCCTTTGAGAAGCGGGAGGTAGACGGATTCATCGTCTACGAACCAAAGGAACCAGGCAAGGCGCATGAGCGCGGGTATTTGCTCTATAATGATTCGTTTGTCGTCTTTTCGATGGGGTCCGCTGATGTCTCCGAGATCATCCGCGAAGTGAAGGGCGGTCTTTCCAGTGCGTTTGCCGACCGCTCGATCTACCAGATAGGAGAAGACTCTCTCGCTGACGCCGATGTGCGCGCTTTCGCGCGTCTGGATGTCCTCGACGGTGTGCTGCGGGAAGTTGTTCCGGCGCTCATGAAAGATGCTGCGCAGATGATCGAAGGCGGTATGATCGCGCCGCCCGCCCGCCTCCTCGATCTCATCCGAGTCGACGCCCTGCGGGGCATGTACTACACGGCGCGTGTGGAAAAGGATTCGGCCCGCTTCGCTTCCGGATTGCAGATTGAGGAGCGCGGCGGACTCGTGAACAGCTTGCTTGCCTACACCGGCGGCGGGATTCCGGACTTCGGTTACGTGCCCGCGAACGTCACCAGCGTCAATGTCGCCCGCTACGATACCGGTGCCGCTCTCAGCGCGATCGACCGGCTCGTGCCGCAGGTGTCGCCGCTCTACGGGAATATGTACCAAGCCTACAAGGGGCAGCTTGCTTCGCAGAGCGGAGTGGACTTGGATCAGATGATTTTCCGCAATTTCACGGACGAGGTTGTTATTCTGGGTTTTGAACCGACGGCGGAGGAAGCGGCCGGCCGGCCGCTCATGGAGCAAATGCAGATGTCGACCAATATCTTTGTTTTCAGCCTGCGCGACGGCAACCGTATCGTCGAAGGGTTGGACCGCCTGCTCGCTTCCTTCGGGATGGACGGCATGTTGCAGAAGGACGCGTACCTCGGCGCGACGCTCTACACGGTGCCGATGATGATGCAGGAAGGGCTGGGGGCGCAGCAGGCCCTCGCTGTCACTGGGGACCGCTTTATTTTCGGCCAAGGCAATCTTTCAAAGCTGCGTGATGTTCTCGCCTTGATGGCAGAACCTGAAGACGGCTTGGCACATCGGCCTGTTGTGCGCGGATTTCTCGACGGATCGGGCGACGATGCAGTGGGTTTTGGGTACATTGATCTTCGGCGGATGATCGAGGGCAGCTTCATTAGTATGCGCGCCCTCATGTCGCTTGGCGGCGAGGAGGACTTACCGCCCATTCCCGATCTGGGCGACCTTGGTAAAGTAATTCTCACCCGTACGGTAAAGACGCCTTACGGCTTACGCCAGGAAGGTGTCGTCAAATCCCAGGAAGACTGAGCAGGACCATGCTGGATTTCAGGATCTGTCTGACGGGTGTATCCCTTCTCTTTACTTTAGTGTCCGCGTACGGCGGCGTGGATGGGAGAGTCCCGGTAATCCTCGGGGGCCCGGAGGTTCTGAAGCTCGACTGGAACACACGGTCCCTCGCCTATGGCGACCTCAACAACAACGGTCGTCTTGATCTCGCCATCATCAACAATGACCGCGGATCGATCGAAATGCTCTTCCGCCGGGCGGAGGGTGAACCGCCCGCCGCGCTCACGCGCCGTGCCCGCCGCAACCGGTGGGAGCCCGTCGTCGACAGCGCGGCCTATGACCGGCGCACGGTGGTCACAGGGCAGGTCGCGCATGCACTGGAAGTCGGCGACTTCAACGGCAGCGGCCGTCTCGACCTCGCTTTTTCCGGCAACCGCGTGCCGCTCACGATTCTCTACCAGGACGAGGCGGGGGAGTTTACGGAACGATGGGAGACACGGGTTTTTGAACCGCGGCAGTGGGCCGGGTCGGTCCGCGCGGCGGACCTCAACAATAACGGGCGGACGGACCTCGTGGTCCTCGCAAGCGAGGACATCCTTCTCTTCTATCAGAATGAGGACGGCGAACTGAAGGAACCGGTGCGCTACCGCCTTGCTTCATCGAACAGTTCCGGACTGCGCGTCACCGATATCGACGGCGACGGTATGCCGGACATCGCTTACCTCTCCGGTGAGGGAACGCAGCGCCACCTCGCCGTGCGCTTCCAATACCCGGGCGGCGGATTCGGGCCGGAGTATCTCTTCCCCATGGACGTCGCGCATACAAGCCACGTGTTTGTTGATGACGCCGGGGCGCGTCCCCTCCTTGTCTACGCGGAGGAGCGTACGGGGATTGTCAGGACGGCCCGGCTCGGCGAGACGCCCGGCAAGAGCGGCTCGTTGGCCGGCTTGCAGGCCCGCAGCTACGCGCTGCCGACGCGCCTGCGCGACGCCGGGCTCTACGCGACCGGAGATTTCGCGGGCAGCGGCCGGCCGGCCGTCGTGGCGGCGAATCCCGGCGGGGCGGAGGTCCTCTATTTCGCGCAAAACGAGCAAGGCGATTTTGCCGAAGCAGTGGCGTTTCCTTCGCTCTCGTCAATCTCTGCCGTGCATGCTTTCAGCCACCCGCGCCTTGAGGCGGAGGCGCTCATTGTCGCAAGCGCGGACGAGGGACTTGTCGGTGTCTCCGTGCTCACGCAAGCGGGTCGCTTTTCCTTTCCCTCGCTGATTGCGGTGGAGGGACGGCCGCTGCTCCTCTGCGCGGGTCGGCTCGAACGCGATGGTGAGCCCGAAATCGTTGTTCTCGAAAAGCGCGGGCGTGACTTCTTTCTCACCCTTGCGCGATTGCGGGGAACGGACCCGCTCCGTTGGGACACGCGTTCGGTTCCCCTCGAAGGGCAGAACCGCGATCCGCGTGCCATGTTCCTCGCCGATATCGACGGGCGCGATCCGCATCTTGTTCTCATCGGGCAGCGCGAGGCGGTGCGCGTCTTCCGCGTTGGAGAAGAAGGGCTCGAAGAAGCGGCGCGGGAGAGTGATTTGCGGCGCAGCCTGCTCGGTGATGTCGATGTCGGCAGGCTCACGCTTGTTCCGGGCGGGGAGGGTGAAGTGCCGCTGTGGCTCCTCGCGGGAGCCGGCTTTGTCCGCGTCCTGCGCTATGAGGACGGGGACTTCCGTATCGAAGACCAGTTTAACGCGCGCCCGGGCAGCAACCGCTTGCGCCTGCCACTGAAGCATGAAGGCGAGTATCTGGTTTTTGAATCCGAGCGCAATGAACTGCACATCCACCGGCCGGACAGCACGGACGTAATCCGCTTCGCCGACTCGCTTGCGCTTCCGCCTGTCATACCGCTTGCGGGGCGGTTCATCGACCTCAGTGGAGAGGGTGACCGCACTTTGATGATCTTTGGAGAGGACCGCTTCATGGTTTTGCCGCTCGACCGTCCGCGGCTGGAGTTCGCCGATGTCTTCGAACCCCACGAGACGGATCTTGAAGACATGCGGTATATGGGCTTCTACGCGGCGGACTTTTCAGGTGACGGCACGCCCGATCTCGTTGCCATCGATGCGCAGAACCACATTCTCGAAATCCTTGGTCTCCCCCGTAAGGAGCGCGGCTGGCGCAGTTACCTTCACTTCACGCTCTTCGACCGCAACGTGAACATGGGCCCGCGCCGCGGAGCAGGTGGATTCCAGCCGCGTGAGGCGAGGGTGGCTGACTTCACCGGCGACGGCAGGCCGGATATCGCACTGCTTATTCACGACCGGTTGTTGATCTATCCCGGCGGAGGTTGAGCTTCGCCGGGCGGGTTGGCAGGGACCGGAATCACCGCTCGGCTGTCTCGAAGGCCGCCACGAGACCGTCGCGGAATTCCACGACCTGCCGCGTGTAGGGCCGCCGCACAATATAGGTGCGCGGGTGGGTCCAGTAATAGTGCCGCGTCATGACATAGCGACCGAGGCCCGGATGGTAATAGAACCGCGGCCGGTAATGATAGCGCGGGAAGGTATCGACAAACTCCTGCTCATAGCCGAGGTAGATCCAACGTTCGGCCTCGCCGGTTTCGCGTACGAGGCGCGTTCTGCGGTCGGGCTCGCCCCATGCGATGCGTACGATTTCCGGTGTGTCGCCCACCGCGATTTGCCCTTCGAGCACGCGCTCGCGCTCGGCATGGTCGAGGTTGTCGAGGACGCCGGGGGCCGCTTCCGCCCGTTTTTCGGGCGTGGAGGCGCATCCCGCGAGCAGAAGGGCGGCGGCTGTGGCGAGAAGAAACCAACGGAGGTGCTGTTTCATGGTATCGGGTAATACGAAGGGTGAGGGTAGGCTGGATTCATAATTGGCGGCTAAAGCGCTTCTTCGACCGAATGTACCTCGCCGTTGCGGAAGATGACGCGGGCTTGCTCAGTCGTTCCGCCGCCGGTGGCAATGCCGACGCCGGTGCCCACGGTCGTGCGTCCGGCGCCGCGGGCTCCGCCCAGCCCCAGTGAGAGCCGGGGCCGCGAGCGCGTGTAGATCCAGACGGTCTCTTCCGTCTGGCCCGTCACCCGCGTGCGGGTGCGGTCCGGATCGCCCAAGGCGATGCGCACCATGTCTTTGTCGTCGCCGATTTCCACCCGGCCCGCCAGAAGCCGCTCCTGCACCTCGGGAGGGTAGGAAGCGAAAAGCGCGCTGTCGGTCTCGGCTCGTTGCGACGGCGTCGTCTGGCAACCGAAGAGAAAGAAAACCGAGAGAACCACTGCCGTCCAGTAGTAGCGTGCGCGGGTATTGGTACGGCGAATTTTCATAGAGGTAAGTTATGTCAATAACGTTTGGAAAGCAAGGGTTGCGCCGACGGATGCCCTGCGTGCCCCCTCTGCGGCGCACGAAAGGTCCTGCGTCGGTCTTGTCAGGTGCTCCCCTGTCTGCATGAGTCGTGTCATGAGCAGTCCGGAAACGCGTGCCGGTGTGAGGCGCCTCGGTGTCTTTGGCGGATCTTTCGATCCGGTGCATGCCGGGCATCTCATTCTGGCGCAGGATATTCTCGAACGGGGCGGGCTGGACCATGTCGTGTTCGTCCCGGCCGCGCGCAACCCGCTGAAAGCGTCCGGCCCGCTCGCTTCCGGGAAGGACCGCGCGGATATGCTGCGCGCGGCTCTCTGCGGGACGGAGAGGTTTTCCGTGTCGACGGTGGACATTGACCGTCCGCCCCCGAGCTATGCGCTGGAGACCGTGGCGGCGCTTCGGCGGGAGTGGCCGGGCGCGAGTCTTTCGTGGATTCTCGGGGAAGACCAGTTGCCGGACCTGCACCGCTGGCACCGGATTGAGGATCTTGCCGATGAAGTGGAATTCCTCGTCCTCCGCCGCCGGGGTGAAACCTCCGGATTGCCCGGATTCCCCGGCTTGCGGTTGCGCGCCGTGGACACCCGCCTCATCGAGTTGAGTTCAACGGAGGTCCGTAACCGGATTGCATCGGGTAAGCCGGTTGACTTTTTCGTCCGTTCCGTTGTTATTGAGATCATTGAAAAACGACACCTTTACGCAACCGCCCGATCCTGAACCCTCTGATTGTGTCTCCTGACGAACTTCCCGAACCTCTGCGCGCCTGCTGTGAGGCGCTCGACGACAAAAAAGCCGAGGATATCACGGTCCTCCACTTCGGTCCCGGCGGACCCATTGCCGACGACTTCATAATCGCCACCGGCACAAGCGAGCCCCACCTGCGCGCTCTCGTGAAGGCGGCGGAGGCTAGCCTCGATAAGCAGGGTATGGACTATGTCTCAGGGCAGCGCGGGCTGCGCACCGGGTGGATGGTCATTGATGCGCACGATCTCGTCGTCCACGTCTTCACGAAAGAGATGCGGCGCTACTTCAATCTTGAAGGGCTCTGGAAAGACGCGCGGCGCATCGATTTTGTGTCTGTGCCGACGGTGATCCGGCACTGAAAGCCGTCCCGGGTCTCCGCCCCGCCGCCCATCAGAACAGTTGCGCTCTTTGCGCCGGAGGCTACACAGTCTCCGGATCATGGCCGAACCAAGGGCGAAAAACTTCATTTTCGAACAGATCGACGCGGACCTCGCGGCGGGGCGTCACTCCACCGTGGTGACCCGTTTTCCGCCGGAGCCGAACGGTTACTTGCACATCGGGCACGCCAAGTCGATCTGCCTCAACCACGGAATCGCCGCCGCCTACAATGGACGCTTCCACCTGCGCTTTGACGACACCAATCCGTCCAAGGAAGAAACACGCTACGTCGAGTCGATCCAAGAGGACCTGCGCTGGCTCGGGGCAGAGTGGGGCGACAACCTGTTCTTCGCGAGCGATTACTTCGAGCAACTCCACGACTGGGCGGTGCATCTGATCCGCGAGGGCAAAGCCTTCGTCTGTGATCTCTCGGGCGACGAAATCCGGGCCTACCGCGGCACGCTCACGACTCCCGGCCGCGAGAGCCCGTTTCGCGGGCGCGCCGTGGAGGAGAATCTCGATCTTTTTGCACGCATGCGCGCGGGCGAGTTCGGCAACGGCGAGAGAGTCCTGCGCGCCCGCATCGATATGGCGCACCCCAACCTCAATATGCGCGACCCTGTGCTCTACCGCATCCTCCACGCGAACCACCACCGCACGGGCAACGCATGGTGCATCTACCCGATGTACGACTTCGCACACGGGCAGAGCGACGCCATCGAGGGCATCACACATAGCATTTGCACCCTTGAATTTGAAGACCACCGCCCGCTCTACAACTGGTTTATCGACAACCTGCCCGTGCCGCACCGGCCGCGCCAGATCGAGTTTGCGCGGCTCAACCTCACCCACACCGTCATGTCGAAACGGAAACTCCTGCAACTCGTCAACGAGGGGCATGTGGACGGCTGGGACGACCCGCGCATGCCCACGATCAGCGGCCTGCGGCGGCGCGGCTACACCTCGGAGGCCATCCGCGAGTTCTGCGAACGGGTGGGCGTGGCAAAGCGCAACAACACCATCAGCCTTTCCCTCCTCGAGTTTTGCCTGCGCCAGGATCTTGAGGGACGCGCGCCGCGGCGCATGGCCGTGCTCGATCCGCTCAAGGTCGTCATTACCAATTTCCCGGAAACCACCGAAACGTACTCCGGCCCCAATCATCCCGCCGATCCGGCCGCGGGCGAACGTGAGGTGCCCCTCACACGTGAGATCTACATCGAGCGCGAGGATTTCATGGAGGATCCGCCGAAGAAGTATTTCCGGCTCGCCCCGGGCCGCGAGGTGCGCCTGCGCTACGCCTGCTATATCACTTGCACCGATGTCGTGAAGGACGCCGAAGGGCGCGTCCTCGAGCTACGCGCCACCTTCGACCCCGAGTCGCGCGGCGGGTCCACGCCCGATAACCGTAAGGTCAAGGGAACGATCCATTGGGTGAGCGCAACGGAAAACCTGCCGCTCGAAGTGCGCCTCTACGAAACCCTCTTCGCCGTCGAGAATCCCGACGACGTGCCGGAGGGCGCTTCCTTCCTCCACAACCTCAACCCGGACTCCCTGCGCACCGTCGCCGCTTTCGGCGAACCTGCCCTCCGCGGCGCGCGCCCCGGCCAGCCCGTGCAGTTCGAGCGCAAGGGCTATTTCGTCCTCGACGCGGATAGCCCGGCCACGCAGCCCGTTTTCCACCGCAGCGTCACTCTCCGCGATTCCTGGGCCAAACAGGCCAAGACCGGCGGCTGACAAATACCGGCACCCGGTCTGACCGTGCATCCTACTCGAGCGGCCTGCCTGCCCCGTTTTTCTCAACAGGGGCCTCCTTAATGCGGGCAAGGAAGCCGGCGAGGGCGTTCTTCCCGGCCAGCGAGCAGTCCGAGCCGAGCAGGTCGGCCATGGCCGGGTATTGGAACCACTCGCGGTGCAGCCGCCATGTCTTCGGCTTCGCCTCGAATGTCGTCCGGCGGCCTCGGAACGTTGCCGGGAGAGATGAGACGGTAGCTGACGAGTCGTCTTCCGCGTCGGCGGAGTGATCGGACCTCGGCGCGCGGTAGCGGTGGATCCGCGAGCCCTACCTCACACTCGACGGAGGTTCCTCCCAGAGTTCGGCATCGCGATCATCCGCGGCGGGCTCATGGTGGACACGCACGACGTCATTATCCGCCGCCTCGTCGAAGAAGCCCGCACCGGCGGAGCCCGCATGATCGGCAGCGAGGAAGACGTCGGCGGCTACCCCCTGCCGGCTCCCTCAAGGGTGCAGTGAGAGACGCCGCGCGAGAATGCGCACGATCTGGCCGCCGACGCCCTTATGTAGAAGCCGGGCATTGTTTCATCGAGGACGGAAACGATAACATCGTTTTCGTCGCGGAAGCGGTTGCGCCACGCGTGGAAGCCGAAGGTCGCGTCGTGGTTGCGGCGTGGCCATGCCTCGAAGGAAGCCTCCGGTTCGAGGTCGAAGGGAAAGTTGATGAAGGTAAGGACGGCGGTGTGCAGGTAGACGCTTGCCTTGTCGAACGGTGTTCCGGCGGCAAGATCCACCCCGTGGAACCAGCAACAAATTTAATTGTGAAATATGTTAGTTAAATTAATTAACTCTGATTTAAATAAAGGACCTGCCTCCGGGTTTGGATTGCCGCCGATGCGGCGTTAGGGGAGGCCTCTCTCTGCTTCGCATTGGGTCCCTGAGCGATAGGAAAGCGAGAACCCGACCGGGCGAGAAAGTATACGATTGGCGCGAATCTCCAGCCGATCTGCTCCTCCGACGGACGTCCCGGACCCTTTCGGGCGACCCTGGAAAGCCTGCCCAACCCCGCGCAACCGGCAACCCAAATATGGTTTCTCTAAGATATTTGATATTGCATGGGTCTCCGGAATGTGGCATACTATGAATCATTATCTCATATCTTATCTTGCAGATAAATTTTCTTGAAGAAATATATTGTGTTCGGTCTCCGAACGCCCCAAGGTTTTCCGAGATGGGAGAAATCAGAATAAAACGTGAGGACGGGCCGGCGGTTTATCATGTGACATCGCGGGTGATTCAGAAGCGGCGGTTGCTGTTGGAGGGTCAGCGGGAGGTGTGGGTGGCGGCGCTGCACCGTGCGGCGGAGTTCAGCGGAGTGGAGGTGATCACCTACTGTGTGCTGGAGACGCACTTCCACATCCTTGTGCGCATTGATCCGGCGGCGCGGCAGTGCGACGACGCCACCTTGGTACAACGCTACCGCGGGCTCTATGGCGCTTCGCGCGCGCAGTGGAGCGGGCTCAACGCGGACGAGTTGAAGCACGCCTTGGAGAAGGGAGATGCGGAGACAGCGGAGGCGCTGCGGGAGCGGCTGCGCCGTCGCATGGGCGACATCTCGGAGTTCATGCGCACCTTGCGGCAACGCTACACGCGCTGGTTCAATCTCGCGCACGGGACGGCGGG
>SKLD01000532.1 GCA_007123395.1 Opitutales bacterium | reverse complement strand
CGATGCGGAAGAGGACGTCGAAACTGAATGACCTTCAGCCGCGCGGGTCGAAGTAGGCGGACTTCGCATTGCGGTTGAGTGACGTCCTTTCGCGCGGCGATTGCGGTGAAGAATTGGCCCGTTCTGTAGCGGGCGGCGCCCACGCCGCCTTTGCCTCCGTCGCAAATCACAAAGCACCGCACGCGGGAACGTAGGAATTTGTCCATCACATCATGGTTCTGTTGACGTTCATTCGCCCGATGCGGAGGGAGAAACCTGCCCGGTATGCCGCCGCGCGATCTCGACGGCGACAACTACAGTCTGCTCCAGGCGTTTCTCGACGGTTCCGATCCCCTCGACCCGCAGAGCGTGCCCGACGGGCCCCCCGTCTCCCTCGCCCCGCCGCCGGTGCGCATGGAGCGCGACGGGCAGGGGCAACTCGTCTTCCGCATGGACTTCCCCGGAGACTACGCCCCGCACTTGCGCTTCCGCCTCCAGAAAACCGACGACCTCGCCGCGCCCTTCACCGACCATGGCGTCGACGCCGCCCCCACCGGCGCGGACGAACTCGGCCTCCTCATTCCCAAGCCCGCCCAGTGGCCCGTCTTCTACCGCTTCAAGATGTCGCTGCGGTGAGCGGGCTGTCCTTCACAAAGGTCTCCAGCCCAAGGGCGTCCACAGAAACGTCCAGCCGCGCCGCGATATCTCCGGAAACGGCAGTCGCTACGCTCCGGGGCCATCGGGGCGAACCGGCTACCGCAGGGCAGCGCTGCCCTGCTTGATTCCACCCAAGAAACCAACGAT
Source organism: Opitutales bacterium (assembly GCA_007123395.1). GTDB lineage: Bacteria > Verrucomicrobiota > Verrucomicrobiia > Opitutales > Oceanipulchritudinaceae > SLLG01. The sequence continues at coordinate 3,274 of SKLD01000532.1, read as the reverse complement.
CGAATGAAATGAAACGCAGGAGGCCACCTCGGAATTTAACAGCGTTTGGGACATCCCCAACATGTCTACCGAAGAAAGACTTACAGCAATGGAGCAAATCTGGGATTCCCCGTGACGTCCCCCTCCCATTGGTGCAGCCTGTTGACTCGTGACACATGGGCGGCTGTGGTCCATGGCCCATTCTCCAGAGCAATCTGTATCTTCAACGATATAGGGCGTGAGAAATCACAAATGTCCGGCCCTCACAGCGCAATCTCTCCTTGCCGTCCTCTTCGAGGTAAAACTCGGTGATACGGAATGCCATGGTGGGATCGCACGGATCGGTTCCGCCGAGATAAATCATCCTGCAGGGAAGATCGACGGAAGGTGCCGACGTGTGAGGCGGCGAGAGATAGCTCGCAGCCATAATAGGCAGTGGGTTGAGTGCCAAGGTGGGGAGGCTTGTTGCATAAGGGATATGTCGTGGTATCGACATGATCGCATTTTTAACACAAAACTACTGATTCGCGTTCAATTGTCCTGCCGATTATCCGACCAATGGTGGGCGCCTTTCTTCTCATCAATTTCCTCTTCAATTGGAACAACTTCATCATGCCGCAGGTAATCCTGCAGGATGAGACGAAGTTTCCCCTTGCCGCCGCCATCGCCCAGCTGCGCGGAACCTACAACACGGATTACGCCCTCATCTCCGCGGGCACAATCGTTTCCATTTTGCCGGTGATGATTCTCTTCCTTGTCTTGCAACGCGAGTTTATCAGCGGGTTGACGAGCGGCGCCGTAAAAGGTTGAAAGCTTCTGTTTATGAAACCCAACTTCCTCTTCATCACCTCGGACCAGCAGCACTGGACCACGCTCGGGGTAATCAACCCGCACATCCAGACGCCGAATCTGGACCGCCTGGCACGGATGGGCACGCGTTTCGACCGCGCCTATTGCCCCAATCCGACCTGCACACCCACGCGCGCTTCGCTGATCACGGGCCTTTATCCCTCCCAGCACGGGGCATGGAGCCTGGGGACGAAGCTCGACGAATCACTGCCGACGGTCGCGGGCCTTCTGTCGGAGGCAGGCTATGCCACCCACCTGATCGGCAAGGCGCATTTTCAGCCCCTCGCCACCGCTCCGGAACAGACCAGTGTCGAATGCCAGCCCTTATTGCGGGACCTTGACTTCTGGAGGCAGTTCAACGGCCCGTGGTATGGCTTTGACCGCGTGGAACTTGCGCGCAACCATGCCGATGAATCCCACGCTGGACAGCATTACGCCCTCTGGCTGGAGGAGCACGGGCTGACGGACTGGGCCGACTATTTTCAGCCGGTCCCCGGGTCGGACAAGCCCTCGCCGAAATGTCCGGACGCCCCCTACATGACCCGCTACAAGCGCACGAGCCCCGAACGCGCGTGGGCATTGCCGGAGGAGCTGCATTATTCAGTCTGGACGGCGGAACGTTCCATCGCGTGCATGCGCGAGGCGGTCGAGAGCGGCAAACCCTTCTTTACGTGGGCAAGTTTTCATGATCCGCATCCGCCCTATACGGTGCCCGAGCCCTTCGCGAGCATGTATCGCCCTGAGGACATGCCCATTGGGCGCTATGTGGAGGGGGAGTTCGACCGCATGACGCCATGGCACAGGGAGACACGGCGGCCGCCCGGAGAAGCGGACTTCAGTGGCTGCAATGAGTCGGGATACGGCGTTCACGGCGGCCACTCGCACCTTCACGACGAGGAGGAGCTTCGCGCCGACGCCGCCTGCTATTACGGGATGATCACCCTCATGGACCGGGAGATCGGCCGCATTTTCGCGGTTCTCGACGAGCTCGATCTCTGGGAGAAAACTGTCGTCGTCTTCACAACCGACCACGGCCACTTTCTCGGCCAGCACGGCTTGATCGCCAAAGCGGTCTTCAACTACGAAGATGTGATCAAGGTCCCGATGATCGTGAGGACTCCGGGGCAGCCCGCGGGCGGGGCCGTTTCGACGGCCCTCCAGTCGCTCGTCGACTTTACCCCCACCTTTCTCGAAGCGGCGGGGCTGCCGGTGCCCCCGGCCATGACAGGACTGAGCCAGTGGGACGTGTGGACCGGGCACCGGGAAAAAGTCCGGGAACACGTGCTTGTTGAGCATCGCTTCCAGCCGCGGATTCCGCACCTGCGCACCTATGTGGACGATCGCTGGAAACTCACTCTCTGGCGCGACCAGGAATACGGTGAATTGTTCGACCTTCGGGAAGACCCGGACGAACTCACAAACCAGTGGGACGATCCCGCCGCCCGGGACCTGAAGGCGACGTTGCTCCTGAAGTATGCCTACGCGGAGATGGCGCGCGAGCCGATGCGCTACCCGCGGATCGCCGGCGCCTGATGAAGGGCGCCGCGAGGTGTGGAAATCCCCTTTCTGCAAACAGGGGCGGATCCATGAATCCAGTCGTCTCATGCGCGGAGGCGGATGGGGCTCCTCCAATATCCGCGCCGGTCTGATGCGGATCCAGGATGGACGGGCCAGGGACGGTGGTAAAACGATGCGATGTTCAGCGCTCGGTTAAGCCGCCTTTCAGGAGGGCCTTGCCGCCGGAGAAGCGAGCAAGGATGCTCCCTTTACCATCGAATCACGTTCTCAGCCGCCGCCATTGACGCCTGACGTGGCACTTGCCCTTTTCATTGTGGATGACACGAGCACTTTCAATGAAAATAGAGATTCCACATCCCTTTCCATTTGATCCCACCTGCGGGCACACTCCGGAAACGCTCCGGGAGATGCACATGCCCGATCCCGAACCTGCCGATTTCGAGGCGTTCTGGAGGCACTTGCGTGAGCAGGCGCAAGCCGTTGCTCTGGACCTTGAGGTAACAGAGCTATCTTCCCCCCATAAAGATTTTCGGTTCTTGCGGGTGGCTTATCGGGTCTTTCCGGATTACCGGGTGGGCGCGTGGGTTCTTTTGCCGAAGGATGTGTCCGGCATCCGCTATGGTTGGGTGGTGGGCCACGGCTATGGCGGGCGCGATGAGGCGGAATGGGGGCACGCCCATCCAAGCCGTGCGGTGATTTTTCCGCTCGCGCCGGGCTTTCAAATATCTTCCGACCCTCGGCTCCCTCTCAATGATGCCGCGAAGCATGTGATTCACGGAATCGAATCTCCGGATACCTACATCCTCGGTTCCTGTGCGGCGGCCTATTGGCGAGCGGTGGATGTCCTTGAGGCGCTGGTGCCCGTTGTGCCGCTGCAATGGCATTATCATGGCTGGAGTTTTGGCGGGGGAATGGGCGTCCTCATGCT
>SKLD01000320.1 GCA_007123395.1 Opitutales bacterium | reverse complement strand
GTGCGGAGCAAGCTCACGCACCTACTGCGGCTTTTGGCCCCGCTTCCGTCGACCCACGTCCACACTGGATAGCCCGTGCGAGTGAAGAAACCACTACAGAACCGGCAACCACCCTCCGCTGCCTCCGCGTCCTCCTGCAAAACCATTGCGGTTGGAAGGGCGGCGGGACAGGCGGAGGTAATCGGTGGTTAAAGGACGGCTCCAAAGAAGCTTTCCACCGGTGTGTTTGAACTGCGGAGGGTGCAGAGCGCAGCTCAATGTACTTGCCCGGGCGTACCTCCATGGCCTCAATGCCCAACCCCGGATGGATTGCCACCCAGCGCACCGGCCGAACCTGAATTCCATGAAACCCACCCACAAGCTTGCGGAGGCCGCGACCCCGGAGGGGCGAACACTCACCCTGACCGAACATGACGGCGCCTACTGCATTCGCATCAATGGTGAAATCCTGATGCATTCGCAGACCTCGGCCTCCGAACGACTTCTTGGTCAAATGGGCTGCGCGCGTCTTTCTGAAAGTGCGAAACCACGCCTCCTGATCGGGGGTCTTGGTCTTGGTTTCACGCTCAAGGCCGTCCTTGAGGCGCTTGGGTCCGGCGCGCGTGTGGAGGTTGCGGAGCTTCTTCCCGAAGTGATCGAGTGGAATCGGCAGTTTCTCAGCGAGCTTAATGGTTCCGTTCTTGAGGATCCACGGGTGCATCCCCGTGCCGAGGATGTCGTCAAGACCCTTGAGCGGGCGAGCCGCGGCACCTACGACGCCATTCTGCTCGATATCGACAACGGCCCCACCGCCATGGTCCAGAAGGTCAATGCGCGCCTCTATGATCGCCGGGGCCTGAAACGCCTCGCCAAAGCGCTCAAGCCATGTGGCCGGCTCGCTGTCTGGTCGGCCTCGCGGGATACCATGTTCGAGGAACGTCTGACCCTCTCCGGTTTTGAGATCGAGGTTGTCCCGGCCAAGCTTCACCCCAATGCAAAGCGTGCATCGTGCATCCTGTATAGTGCGGATCTGATTCGTCGAAGGCCGCCGCCTTCGGCCCCCCTTTAGAACCTCCGGCCAATCGAAACGCCACGCGAAGGCACGCACCCGTAGCGACGGAGCCCCGCCTCCGTCGACCCCGCTCCCAATCGGCGTTCGACCCTTTCGTTTGGCTTGGAAACGCGGAAGTATTTGTTATGAATCAGAAGCATGGAATTCCTAGTGCCCTATTTAAACTTTGTTGCGGATTGCATCGCCTTGATTGGCGGAGTGATTATGTGTGCCGGAGTGGCCGTGGGCCTTTACCGGTTGGGGTTTGTTGAGTGGGCGAGCTTCAAGCGGAAAGACGTGGAGCATGATCGAAGGGTTCTCCGCTACCACTTGGGCTACTACATCTTGCTTGGACTCGAGTTTATTGTGGTCGCCGATATCCTGCGCACAATCATCCATCCCGGACTCAATGAGCTGATCATCCTCGGTGTCGTGGTTCTGATCCGGACGGTCATCAGCGTGACCTTAAACTGGGAATTGTCCCATGCCGACAAAATCAGCGGCACCCATCCCTGAAACAAGGAAAGCGCTTCTTCCGCGTGGAGAACGGCCGTTCCCGAGAATCCGGCGGCACGGGAACTTAGGCTGGCCATCGTCAAGAACATCATGCAGCGTCACGGAGGGCGCGTCGAGGTCACGCGCGAACCGGGCCGAACTTCGCCGCCATTTCCCGGTAGCAGAGTCGGGCAGGGCGTTTGCGGCGAAAAATTCGGCGTTTGTTCCGAAGCGAAGATTTTTGGAATCGTCCCATGGCGCGGGGATTGCGGGAAAGAGGTAAGGCAGCCGGTATTGGCGGATGGTCCCAATGGCATGGCGCACCACGGCCGTGATGTCGTTGACGAAGGGCACATTTTCATCCGTCAGGTATGTCTCCGTGTCGGGGTCCCAGTATTTCAGGCTGATGCCCGCGAAGAGCAGATCGCGCCGCCGGAAGCTCGGGTGCTCCGGTGTGGCAAGTTTTGAGCCGGGAACAAGAACCAGTTCAGGGTAGGCGACATGAGCAAGGAGAAGAGGTCGCACAAGGGCGCGGCACCTTCCGCGGCTGCGCCTCGGAATCCTGTGCTTGCGCGGCATGTTCCGGGGAAGGTGCGGCGGTTGCCGGGGTCGTCGGTGGAGATGAGGGAGCGGTTCATGCGGCGCCGGGTGCGAATGAAGTGTGCGCGGCTGAAGCACCGCAAGGACAGGCTCATCGATTTCTGCGTTCACCGTGGCATCGGAGGTTCCGTGTTGAGCCCGAAGGGGGTTGTCGGCGAAGATGCAGCATGACCTTTTCCCTCATCGCACACTGCGCGGAGAGCGGACAGTTTGGTGTCGCGGCGACGACGGCTGTGCCCGCCGTCGGGAAGCTGGTGACGCACGCATGGCCGGGGGTCGGCGCGGTGGCCACGCAGGCGCGGGTGAATCCTTACCTCGGCATCGACGGTATCGGTTTTCTCCGACAGGGCATGGGTGCGCCGGAAGTGAAGAAGGCACTGCTTGATTGCGATCCGCATCCCGAGTGGCGGCAGTTCGCCGTCATGGACAAGTCCGGGCGCACCGAGGCCTGGACGGGCAGCGAATGCCTCGACTGGGCGGGACACCGCACGGGAACGGGCCTGAGCGTGCAGGGCAACCGGCTGGCCGGACCGCATGTCCTCGCCGCCATGGAGGCGGCCTTTCTCGACCTGAAGGGCGAGCCGCTTGCACGCCGTCTGATCGAAGCCCTCGAGGCCGGTAATGACGCCGGAGGCGACGTCGAGGGTGCTGTCTCCGCCACAATATACATCGTCGAGTGTGAGGCCTACCCGCTGTGGGACATCCGCGTGGACGACCATCCCGAGCCCATCCGCGAACTCCACCGCCTCCACGATGTCTTCGCCGAAAGTGTCGTCCCCCACATCCGTAAAATGCCCACCCGCGCAGAGCCCGGCGGTGAGCGCTGCGACGTGGATGTGTAATCTCCCTCTTCTTCGTCTTCCTCTCCCTCTCTCGTAATGTCGAGGAGAGATCGCGAAGTGGAGCGGAGGTTAATGGACAGAGGAGCGGCGGAAACCCGAAGCCTGAAGCCATCCAGCGGGGATGGCCTATCAAAATAGAAATCATGTGCGTGTCGGCGTGTGATAAAAAGCGCGGAACAGCATCGACACGCGGTCCGCGTTGGAGCAAGTTCCGGCTTTAGCCTATCCCAGCGGGCCGACGCGGCGAAAGTCGTCCTATCGCAAACCGATCTGTCGTATCCATCGCGATGAGTGGGTGTTTGTTTGACCGTTCGGTTCGAAGTTTGATACTCTGATTGATGATTCGAGCACTGATGAGAGGTCTGGTGGTTTCGTTGCTGTGTGCCGTTCATTCCGTCCACAGTGTTCCCTCTTCGGATTTCCTCGTCATTCACATCGGCGATGAAGCCGGGGCGGGGCAGTATGATAGTCGTTTTCTGGTCGAGATTCCGCCCGCGGCATTGTCCGAATCAGAGGCTTACCTCGTCCTTCGCCGCGTGCCCTTCACCGCCTTTCCCGATGCCAAGGACGATCCTGACCCCCGGATGCGCATCGCGGCCCTTAGCGATGACTCCTACATCGGGATCGCACCGGTCAGTCTCCGGCAGTGGCGGCAGGTCACCGGAGAGGACGTATCCGGTGAGGAGATCAGCCCCGAAGAATGGAACCGATTCATTCGCAGACTCAACGACCGGACGGGCTTGTTGCAACTCCATTTGGCGACGGAACATCAGTGGGAGGCGCTGCGGCGGGACGGGTCCGTGGGAGATGTTGTGATCGTCGAAGGCAACGACAAGACCCTCGATCAGGCTGTGCTTAGGGCTTTGTGGGGATCGCGCTTTGCCCCGGGCGAGGTGAACGGAGTCCCGGTTGACGTGCGGGTGCGGATACGAATTCCATTCAGGCGGGAAGAGGAAGCCGATGAGGCCGCCAGTCCGGACACGGAGCGGCCAATCCGCCGCCGCCGTTGAGCCGGTCGATAGATTGCCGCCGGTTGAATTAGACCCAATCCGGACCCTTTAGGCTGTGCAGGGTGCGGTCCCGTGTGCTAC
>SKLD01000285.1 GCA_007123395.1 Opitutales bacterium | reverse complement strand
CGGGCTTGCGCGAGTACGCCGCCGCCCACGCCTAGCCGTCCGGGGCACAGGGAGCCTGCCCGCTCGCCGGTGGCAAAGTTTTGCGTGCCGTTCGGCGCATCCGCAGTGCGCGGGGAAGGGTGCCCACAAAGCGGTCGTCGGCAAAAATCCGGCGATGGGGAAGCTTTTCCATTGACAGGGTGGGGAGAATCCGATGCTTCTCACCGTTTTCCCTTTTTAGAAAACCATGGCCAATCTCAAATCTTCCAAGAAAGACGTCCGCAGAATTGCCCGTCGCACGGCGCGCAACCAAGGCGTAGTCAGCCGGTTGAAGACGCTTCGTCGTAAGGTTGTCGCTGACGCCTCGCCGGAGGCAAAGGCGGCCTATGCCTCGGCCCTCGACAAAGCGGTCAAAAACGGCGTCGTCCATCCGAACAAGGTGAGCCGCGATAAGTCGAAAATGGCAACGAGAGGTCTCGGTGCCAAGACTCGCTGACGGCGGCACGGTAAACCCGTTTTCCACAAGCTCTCTCCGCGGTTCGGCGGACGAGGGCTTTTTTGTCTCATGACGGTTGCACGCAGAAACGCTTTCATCGGGTTTCCCGTCCCCCTTTTGGGCGAGCGGCCCGCGCGCCTGCCCGTCCTGTGGCATTCGCCGGAGGGCGCGACGCTCGTTCTCGACAAGCCCGCCGGGGTGGCCGCCTTGCCGGACAACTGGTATGGCCGTAATCCCGTCCTCACCTATGCCCTCAATCACCAAATCGAGGCGGGCAAGCCTGAGTTACGCCGTATGGGCCTTGTGCGGGAGCAGCTTGCCGTGCACTCCCTCGATCCGGAGTTGTCCGGTCCGGTGCTCTTTACGGAGGAACCGCAGCGCCTTGAGTTGCTGCGCAACGCTCTCGGCTCGGGTTTCTGGCGGTTCACATTCCGCTTTGTCGCGACGGGCGGGGGCAACGCCGAACACCTGCAGTGTTCACTTCCGCTCGCTCGCCACCACGGCGAAGCGCGCATGATTGTCTCCCATACCACGGGTAAGGCGGCGACGACTGTCTTTCGCCGGGTCGCGGCGCTGGGGGGAGCTTACGCGGAGTGGGAGGCGCAGACGGCGTATCCGCGCGTCCACCAGTTATTTGTTCACGCGCGTGAGGCCGGGTTATCGGTGTGCGGCGACTTCCGCTACGGTGGCTGTGCGGTGCCCTCCGTCGCCGACCTGAAGAGGGACTACCGTCCGAGCCGACGCTTCGAGACGGCACCACCGGTCTATCCGGGGCCGTTCGCGCGGCTCGCTGCCCTGCGCTTCGGTGTGACGGAGGAGGAGGCCGTCACCGTCGAAGCGCCGCCGCCGAAGAAGTGGTCCTCGGCGCTGCGCTTGCTCCGGGAACACGCAGGATAGGACGGGTTTGCCCTGACCGGCAAGACCACGGATTTTTCTAACATCAGCCTTTACACGGACGGAGGAAGGGCTCTTTATGGCTGGTTTTCATTTCATCGAATTATGGGAAACCTTCGCAAGAAACGCCGCCGCAAGATCGCTCAACACAAACGCCGCAAACGTTCGCGGGCCAACCGCCACAAAAAGCGGACTTGGGGTTGAGCGCCCCAGCGTAGCGTCCGGTCGCCGCCGGAACGCCCTCTTTTCCATACCGCCGGAACAAGCGTCCGGCGGTCTTTTTGTATGCGCGGCAAGCGGGTCGGCGGGTGCCTCCGGAGCACCCGACAACCCGCCTTCGGGGGCGTTTTAAAGAAACTGTAAATTTACATTTCAAATGAGGCAGCCGGATCGCCGCAAACCCGCTTTTTTACTGGGGATCTCGCGGAACTGATAAGACTGTTTTTACAGTTGAGCTGAGTTCGCCGTGGCGCGGCTATCGGATACCGGTTTTTGCCTTGTAAAACGGACAACGCCTCCGTTTTTTTACATTTACATTTTCACAGGAATGGTCTCCACACCGGGGGGCCGCGACAGTGAGAAGAACGTGTTCAGAACCAAGCAATGTTGTCCCGTAAGGCCAAAGGTCTTTTCCTCGAAGTCGGCGAGTTTTCGGTCCAGGTGGCGAAGACGACTTCGCTGACGCCACCCTTCGCCGTGGAATCGGTGGAGAGTTTTCCGTTGGACGGCGCATGGGAAAGACTCCCGCGCCTCACCGAGGAAATGACGGGTGCCGGGTCGGGAGGGAAATTTGTGCAGGCGCATTGCGCGGTTTATCCGCCGTCGCGTTTCGTGCGGCGCCACACGGTCGAATCCGCGGCAAAGGCCAAGGATCCGGCCTACCTCCGCAATGTTCTCTCCCAGCAACTCAAGATTGACACGGCGAAGAACGTAGCGGCAGTGCTCAATGCGTCGGACGGCAGCGAGTTCACTCTTGAGCGTTCCATCGCGCAGCAGAAGGAGTTGCTATTTGCGGGGGCGCTGAAGGCCGATCTGGATGATTTGCAGAAGCAGCTCACCGGCACCAACGTCTACCCGAGGTCTCTCCAACTCGGGACTTTGTCGGTTCTCGGGGGAATCGCTGATTACATTGCGTGGAAGGAGATGACCGACCCGGTGCTGGTCTTGGAGATGAGTATGGGGCAGACCTGCACATATATTGTGTCGCGCAACTTGGTCGAACTCACGCGCCCGCTTGCGAAAGGGCTCGGCACAATCGTGCCGCGAATCCAGGAGGAACTCGGGCTCAAGGACGAGGCGTCGGCTCGGAAACTCTTCTTCTCAAACACATTTGATTTCACGGAGATGGGCCCCGCCCTCCTGCAGGGTCTGCTCAGGGAACTCCAGGCGGCCATCGGCTTTTTCGAAGTGCAGACGGGCATGACCATCGGGCATCTTCATCTCGGGTCTTTGCCGGAGAACCTCTCGTGGATTCCGACTGTTATGTCGAAGAGTCTCGGGCTGCGCCTGCTGCACGCCGAGTACGGCGAATGGTTGCACGGTTTCAACGTCCAGCCGCAGGAATCTGTTCTCGAACAGGCGGGTAACAACGCGTTGTGGTTCGGACTCTTCTCCATGATGGGAGCATTCAACTCTAAGGACAATGGCTCGAAAAAGAAATAAACGGGTCTTCCATCCCCCTTGGCGGCCGGACTTCCGCGATGTCGTTTTGCTTCCCGACATCAAGGTTGTGCGTACCCAGTTTCTCTCCATCTTTCTCACGTTGACGGTTGCCGTGGCCCTGCTGGGGTGGCTGCTCTTCACCGAGCACGGCATCCGCCTCGCCGAGGATGAGCTGGCGTCGGTGCGCGCGGAGATCGCGGCGACGCGGGCAGAGAACAGCGAACTCGTCCGTCTCTCAGGTGAGTTCACGCGCGAAGCGAGGCATGTGGAAGAGCTTCTGGCGTTTCTCGATCTGCCTTTCGACTACCACGCCGTCCTCGTTTCGATCGCGGAAATCCGGCCCCGTGCCGTGACCTACAATATCGTTTCGGGCGGAGTTTTCGCTGAGCGGCAGGGGCGCCGGGAGGTCAAGCGCTACCGCCTGCAATTGCAGGGAACCGTGCGTGAGTCAGCCGAGAGTCCTGCGCCCGCGACGATCAACCGTTTCCGCGACCGTCTGTCGGAAATACCCGCCATTGCGGCGAAGCTCGAGGAACAGCGCCTTTCATCCTTCTACCGGACGAATGATCCGACGGTCTTTAATTTCGTCATCCAAATCGTCCTCGATCCTGACAAAGCGGGAGGTGCGTCATGAAGAAGGAAATGATTTCAGCCATTCTCAGGCAAAACCGCACCGCTTTTGCTCTCGGCGCCCTCGCTTTCGTTTTCCTTGTCCTTTTGATCGTCCGGATTCCGAAGACGGGCGAACTGGAGCGTGACCTTGAGTCGGAGCGCATGGCCCTCCGTCGGATGCAACAAAACATAGCGCAGGGCGCAGATCTTCATGCGCAGCTCGATCTGCTCAATGAGCAAGTCGCACAGATCGATGACCGGCTGATGGAGCGCCGCGAAGTCGCGGTCAACTACGACTATTTCTACCGTATGGAAGAAGCCGCCGGTGTACGTATTCAGAATATCCAGCAACAAGCCCAGGCCGCCGGTGCGTCCGTCACGCTTCCACGGATTGAACTCTACGACGTGATCGGCTACTCGGTCACTGCTCAGGGCGGGTTTGAAGATATCGTTGATTTTATCCAAAAACTGGTGACCGGTCGCCATTTTGTCCGCATTCAGTCGCTCAATCTTGGTTCTGCCGGGCAAGCCGCGCCTGGCGGGCATTTGAATGCCCAAATCGAACTCAACGTTCTCGGAAGGAAGCCATGAAAACCGTTGCCCTGATAACATTGTCATTGATCCTTTCCGTGGGATCCACCGTCGCTCAGGGAGTGGTGCGTCCGATGGAGCAGCGTGAGACCGTTCTCACTCAAGGCAGCTCCCTTCTCGCGCGGGAAACCGAGCCCGTCCGCGCGGCGCTGGCGGAATTGCCGAGTCCCTTCCGCCCGTGGGTTGATCCCCGGCCGGCCGCGCCCGAGCCCGAGCGAGCCGTCGTGGATCGGCAGCCCCGCGTCGAACGCCTGCCCGACGCGGAGGCGCTGGAACTCATTTCCGAGCGGTTCCGCCCGAGCGGCAGCATGATTGGCGCGGGTACGGCTTTTCTCAATCTTCCGGACGGCAACCGCCTCGAACTCGGCCAGGTTTTTTCCGCTACAGTGCGCGGCCAGGCCTACGATGTTGTCGTCGAGCGCATTACCAGCCGCTCCTACACACTCCGCGTCGGCGAGGCGACCCTTACGCGGGAATACCTCCAGGACCGCTTGGGCGCAGGCACGATTACCCGTCCGTCTGAGCGCAACGGCGCCGAACCGCGCCGATAAAACGAATTTACTCATACAGCAGTAATTTGAACACCGTAAATCAAACCAAACAGGCAATACTATGAACTACCGGACGTTTGTCACCCTCGCCGTTTTCGGCATCACCCCTCTCCTGAACGGACAGGCGGATACGTCCTCTTCGACCGGGGAGGATGCGGGGTCTACCCGCGACCTTGGACTGGAACGTGCCCGCCAGACCATCGACACCGCTGACCGCGAGGCTGAGCGGCGCCGCGAAGCAACGCTGGATTTAGCCGACTCGGCGGCGCGCCGCGGTGCCGACACAGGTGCCGATGCGGAAGGGCAAGACGACTACATCGAAATGCCCGGAGAGCGTCCGCGTGCCGAACCGCCTGTCACTCCGGAGTCCGACGACATCTTCATGGAGCTGCCGGGTGAGTCGCAGGGTGATGACACCGTGGGTCGCGACGAGCGGATATCCGTCGACTTTCCGGATGAGGACGTGCGCAACATCATCCGCAATGTGGCCGATCTTTACGGACTCAATGTCGTCATCCCCGAGACGCTTGTGGGACGCATCACCATCCGCCTGCGCGACGTCACATGGCAGCAGATATTCAATGTCGTTCTCGAGCCTCTCAACTTCACGTGGATCGTCGACGAAAACATCATCAAAGTCCGTAGTCAGGACGAGTTGATGCGCGAGCCTATGGACACGCGGGTATTTATCATCAATTTCGCGCAGGCCGGTGAGCTGCGTAACTCGGTCGGCAACCTTGTCGACACCGGCGCGGGCGGGCGCATCCAAGTGGACACGCGCAGCAACGCGCTTGTCATTACGGAGCGCCCTTCACGTCTCAACAGCATCCAGCAGATCATCGAGACGCTCGACCGTCCGACCGAACAAGTGATGATTGAGTCGCGTTTTGTCGAAGTGACGCAGCGCGATGTGCGCAATCTCGGAGTCGACTGGCAGTCGCTCTCCGGCTACTCACTGCAGGCAGGGCCGTTCCAGCGCGAATACGGGCTTGAGCGTGAGAGCGGGCCGACGCGCTCGGATACCCGCACGGAGGGTTTCACGCTCAATCCTGATGGTTCGGTCGATATCATCAACTCGCGGCTACGTGAGTTCGACAACGACTTCAGCCGTATTCTGACGCACGAAGACACCGCGCTCTTCAGTGCTGACGCCTTCCAAGTCGTGCTCTCCGCCCTCGAGCGGAACACGGATTCCCGCCTCGTTTCCAATCCCACGATCGTCACGGTGAACAACACCAAGGCGCAGATCAATATCGGCGAGGAATTTCCGATTCCGCGCTACACCTACAATCAGGAGCGCGGTACCTTCGAGGTGAGCGGCTTCGACTTCAAGCCCATCGGCATTCTTCTCAACGTCCTGCCGCAGATCAACAGCGCCGGTTTCATCAGCCTCGATATCCGGCCGGAGATCAGCAGCCGCACGGGTGAAGTCGGCTTCGGCGGCGAGGGGGGCGCGACGATACCGATCATCACCACCCGCCGCACGGAGAGCACCGTGACGCTCAAGAGCGGGTTCACGCTCGCCATCGGCGGACTCATCGAGACCGTCACGAACAACGGCGAGTCGCGCGTGCCTGTTCTTGGCAACATCCCGGGGGTCGGCCGTCTTTTCCGCAGCGAAAACACAAGCGAAGACCAGCGCAATCTCATTGTCTTCATCACCGCGCGCATCCTCAGCGGCGATGGCGCCACCTACGAGGACGTCTTCTCCGACCGCCGCCTCTACGAAATGGGCATCCGCAAGCGCGATATCCCGGGCGAGGATGTCTCGCCGCAGGAAGAGGAACTCTTCTCGCGCCTGCGCCGTGAATCCGACGAAGTCACGGGCATCGAAGTCGAGGCCCGCCTGCGACAGCAGCTCCGCGCCCTTGAACAGGCCCGCGAAGAACAACGCGCCCGCGCCGAACAACTGCCGGTGCAGGAAGAACGCGTCATCCGCCGCCGCTACCAGTGATCCTGAAAATGTAGGAGGAATCATGATACCTCGAATTTCACCAATCTTTCCGGGAGGTTTACGCCTCCTGAAGGTGGCTGCGGCAGCGACGCTATGCTTTGCCTCCGCGCTGTCCGCCGACCGCTTGTCGGTGGGTGACGGCCACGTTCTCGTTGTCGGGGATTCCGGCAATCTCTGGGCGTGGGGCGCGAACGCCGCAGGCCAACTCGGTATAGGGACGACAACGCTGCAGAGTGATCCAGTGCGTATCGGCACAGGTGCCGAGTGGACGGCGGTTGCGGCCGGCGCATCGCACAGTCTTGCGCTCCGCGCCGACGGCTCGCTTTGGGCATGGGGCTCGAACAGCGCGGGGCAGCTTGGCGTGAACTCGACCGCGCCGACAGCTCTCCAACCGGTCCGTGTAGGCAACCAGAACAACTGGGTGGCCATTACCGCGGCGGGCGACACGTCGCTTGCCTTGCGGGAAGACGGCTCGCTCTGGGGCTGGGGAAGCAACCAAATGGCGCAGCTTGGACGGTTGTCTTCGCAGTTGCCGCAGTCGCGCGTACCCGTGCGTATCGGTGACGCGGCCTACTCAGCGGTTTCGTTGGGGCAGAGCCACGTGCTCGCGGTGGGGACGGACGGTCGCCTTTACGCATGGGGCAGTAATGCCGTGGGTCAGCAGGGAATAGTTGAGGCCGACGGAACAATCCCGCTTCCCAACCCGATCCCGCGTGTTGTCGGCAACAAGACCGACTGGGTCTTTGTCGAAGCCGGGGGTACGACATCGTTCGGTATCGATGTTTCGGGCCGCCTCTATGCATGGGGCACGGGACTTAACCTCGGCCTCGGCGACGGAATCTCCCAAGCCGCGACACCGACACAGGTCGCAGGCACATGGTCGACTGTCGAGGCGGGCGATCAGCACACTCTCGCGCTAACCGCAGACGGTCGTCTCTTTGGCTGGGGACTGAATGCCCGCGGGCAATTGGGCAAGGCCTTGAGTCATCCGGACGGCCAGCCGACCTTCGCCTTTGAGTTTTCCGCACCGGTGGAACTTGCCGAAGGCGACTTTGCCGCGCTCGGCGCCGGGACCGCCTTTACCGCCGTCCTTACACAATTGGGTACGGTCTACACAACTGGTTCCAACGAGAGCGGACTTCTCGGTATAGGCTCGCTCGGTGATTTCACGCAGCGCGATTTTCTCCATCCGTCCAACTTCGGGATCCCGAATCTCGCTCTCATTTCCATCGAGGTCCTCACGGAGGAGCCTGCCCTCGGGCAGGCTGTGGACGTGCGCATCGAGATTGAAAACCGAGGCTCGGGACCGCTTCCGGCGGGACAGGCCGTGCCGGTGGTGTTCGCGCTTTCCGTTACCGGCGAACCGGACGAGGAAGGGTTCGCTCTTCCGAGCGTTTCGCCCGCCGCCGTGCTAAACGATCCCATCGGCGCCGGACAGTCGGTGCAGCGGACGTTCGCGGTCACCTTGCGCGAGGACATTCCGGACGGTGCGTATTTTATCGTCGCGGAAGTCAATCCGGAGGGCACGCTCAACGAGCCGACCCTCGAGGACAACCGTGCCGTGAGCGATGAGCCGCTCGTCTTCCAGCCGGATATAACCGGCAGCATTGCGTTTCAGAGCGTCGTGCGCAACCGGGGCGACTCCTTCGGTGTGGAAGTGACCTTCCGTAACGAAGGCAACTCGGTGATTCCCGCCGGTCTTGAAGCCGCTGTCGTGGCGGTGGACCGCAATACAAACCTTGTGACCGTCGCGCCCGTAGAGATCGCGCGCATTGCCGCGGCTGAGGCCATTTTGCCGGGGCAAAGCGTTGCCGTTCCCGCGCAATTGACGGTACCCGCCTTGCTCAATCCCGCGATCTACAACCTCGGGGTGGTCTTTGATCCCGACGGCGAACTGGACGAGCCCAACGTCGATAACAACTATCGGCTCAACTCGCTGCAGACGCTATCCATCCCGCCGACGAATCCGACGCTCATGCGCGCGGTGGGTGCGACGGCCTCAGGCTTCACACCGGAGATCGACGCGCGCGCCATTCCAGTGCGCCTCGGCGGCGCCGGCGCGTGGTATGCGGGGGGTGTTCCCGGTTCCTCCGACACGCTCTTCGCGCAGGCACCGACCTACATTGACGATGGCGAAGAGGCTTACTTCGAGATTGCGGTCACAGGTCCCTTCCGCATCCGCTTTGACTGGGAGATCGAGTCCGAAGACGACCAAATCGTATTCACGGTGGACGGCGCTCCGCCGCTCGACGATTTATCCCGTCCGAGCATCGCGTCGACGCAGGCATTGGAGACATACGAGGCAATTGTGAGCGCCGGTCCGGCACCGCGCCGACTGCGCTGGACGTATGTCCGCGGAGCGGCCGCGCCGGCGGCCACAGCCATGGTCGACAACCTCGAACTGATCGGCGTCGACACGCCTGACTTGGTCGTCACCGACCTGCAATTCAACTCCGACAACGTGGATGTCTTTGTTCCTTTCCGGCGTAACCAATACTTCGACCTGTCGGTCGCCGGTATCAACGCGGGCCGTCCCATGCCGCCTTCGGCTGATCCCGACAGTCACTACTTCGAGGTGGAGGTGCGCCTCACGAAGGACAAAGTATGGGGTGGAGCGGACGATGTCGTCCTCGGCGTGCTCGACGAGATCGAGCGTCTCGACTCGACCGACCGCTTTCTCTACGGGCGGATTTTCGAGTTCGACTTCTGCATTCCCGAGGGCGAGTATTATGTCGCCGTGTATGTCGACAGCACGCAGCGGTTCGAGGAGTTCAACGAGCGCAATAACATCATGTTCTCGGAAGAACGCAGTGTCGTCATCGAACACCGCCCGCAAATCGAGGTGGAGAACGTTGTTTACCGTCCGGGAATCTATTACCGCCGCTCAATCCTGCCTGTCGAGTTTGAGCTTGTGAACACCGGCTGCGCCGACCTCTTGCCGGGCCAGGCCGCCGAAGTGCTGGTGGAAATGCACGGTGCAATCCACGACCGTGACTTCAACGAGGAGACTGGTCTTGTGGACGTCAAGCGCACGCCGCAGCCCGTTGTCGAGCGTCAACTGGCGGCCTTTTCCGACTTCCAGGGAATTCCCGCCGGCGAGGCGGTCCTTTACCGCAGCAGCCTCCAGATTCCCCACTACAACGAGCCGGCTATTTGGCGGGAGTACGACCCCGCCGAGTCGAACCCGCCTGACGGTGCGGTGTTACCGAAGTTTCCGGGATTCGGGTTGTCCGTGAAGGACGACACGTTTCCCGTGGGGGCGGGTGAACCGATCATCCTCGCCGACACCTCGACGCGCCGCGGAGGCTATATCGGCGGTGTCATTCCGATCGAGTGGGAGACACTGTACGACCTGAACGATCCGGACCTTCGCTTCATCACGGAGCGCAATCCGGTGTTTCTCGGGCTACGTTTTACGGTGCAGAGCGGCACGCCCGGCGTGGAGTTCATCTACGACGTGCTCAGCCAGCGGTTCACGGAGAATATCTTCGTCGGGCCGACGCCCTTCCAGCAGAGCTACGCCGACTGGCAGCGCCACTGGTCGCTTGCCGTCAACCAAGGCTCTGCGGCGGTGGCCGACGGCGTGGGCCTTCCGTTCGGCGATGCCGACGGTGACGGCTACGTGAACCTTATCGAGTGGGCTTTCGCGCAGAATCCGCTTGTTCGCGACCTCGACGGCAAGCCGACGATCGGCCTTATTGAGGTTAACCGGCCCGCCGGCAGCGACGATCCAGGCGATTTTTTCACGCAGGTCACCTTCAACGCGCTCTCGGACTACGCCAACGCGTCCCTCACTTACGTCGTGGAAGCGGCCGACGATCTGGCCTTCTCCGATCCGTTTACGCTCCTCGTCATTGAACCGGGCACCAGTGCGAACCACATCCGGGCCAACACGGTAACGCACTTGGACGCTGAGGGCAACGAAAGCCTTACGGCAAATGTCATGGCTGTCATCGACCACCATTACCACTACCGCGTCACCGTGCGCGATGTCGTGCGCGTGGAGTCGAACGGGCAGCGTTTTATTCGTGTCCTTGTCCTCAACGGAGAGTAAACCATGAATACCAAACTTCGATCCCATCCTCAATATTGGAACATCATGAAGCTCCCGTTTTTCACTATGCTTATCGGCATCTTCGCAGTGCCCGCTTCCTTGTGCGCATCGCCGTCGTTCACCGTCAATGTAGAGTCCTTCCGCTCGCTGGCGGGCTACGATCCGCTGCCCGGCAGCCTTGATGTGCGCGTCGCGCCCATGGCCGGTCGGGAGGGCGCGCACGAGGCGACCCACGTGCTCCTGCGCGGGCTCATGCCCGCGGCGGGAGGTGACGGGGTCCATGTAAGCCGCTACCGCGCCGTTCACCGCGATTCGCAGGGCGAACATGACAGCGGTATGCTTTATCTCAACATGCCGGAGTGGGACCTTCCGGAAAACGCCGCCGCCGCGCCTGTCGTGGGCGTGATGGCCCGTGCCGGGGGGTGGCAGTCGCACTACAGCGGCAGCACGCCGTGGACAACGCTTGGCGGCGCGGGCGGCCCCGCCTCCTACGACGCGGAGAAGGGAAAGATCCTCCTCACCCTACAGCGGAGCAGCGAGTCCTTCTCGGGCACGGTGCCCTACACGGTTGTCGATGCGGAGACGATTCTTCTCGAACCGTTTACCCTTCGTGGAGCGGGAGTGAAGTATCATTTCCGTGGGAATGTCATGACGCGCGAGGGCGGTCGGTTTTTCGGTCTGCTTGAGTCCGCCGACCTCGGCGTCAACTACGACTCGCTGTATTTCGCGCTCGAGTTCACGGACTTCCCCGATATCGACGGCGACGGGATTCCGGACATTGTTGATCCGGACTTTGATCCCTCTCAGCCGGTGCTCAATCTGCGCGTCGGGGAACTCGCGTGGGACTACCGCGCAGGTTACCTCTACGCCGTGAACGACGCGTGGGCATGGTCCGATGCCATGGGGTGGGTCTATTACCGTGCATTCCCTTGGCTTTACCAAATTGATCTTGGGTGGATGGCTTACCTCACCTACACGGAGGAGAGTAATCCTGCGAATTTCCGCTGGGTGTATTTTCAGGAGGATGGCTACTACCTGTCCTTCTACCTTGTGCCCGGCATGTTCTTTCACTTTGACAACGGGTCCGGCGTGAAAGGCTGGGATCATGTCGAGGGAATTCTCGGGGCGTTCTCACGGTTCTCTGCAAAGTGAGGCGGTTTCCTGTGTTTTCTCACGCGCCTTTTTTGGGTTCGTATTGGGGTTGGAGAGTAAGGAGAACATAGCGCCCTTGACTGGAGGCGGGCAAACCGCCTTTCGGGGCCTATCGTGTCAGTAGGGGGCCGCGGAACCAATCCGCGGCCCCTCTGTATGATACCTGCGTGCCGCGTGGCGGAATTCGGACGGATGGCGTATTCGGGAACTCATTTCCCGCCCTCAGGAATCAATCCGCCCGAGGCTGGACGGAGTTCGGTGATTGCGTAGCATTGCGAACCCGCTGAGCGGCACGCCCGCGCGCGGATGCTGCGGCCACCCCGTTGACGACGATATCGTGGAACCGTATCGGCAAACCCATGCCCCGGAAGAAGTCAGGCGAGTCCTGCAGATGGAAGTGCAGGTGCGGCTCGGTGCTGTGTCCGCTGTGCCCGCAGCGACCGACCAGATCGCCCTGTCGAACGGTGTCACCGGGCCGCACACACACGCTCCCCTTGATGAGGTGGGCATACACACCGAACTCGCCTTCCGCGTGCCGGAGGATCACGTGGCTTCCGGCGAAGTGGCGGGCGGTGAAGTCGCAGAAGCCCCAACCGACAAAGGGCGCGTCGGCGACCCCGTCCTCCACGCGAACGACCGTGCCGTCCGCCGCCGCGACAATGGCCTCTCCATAGCAAAAATACTGCTCCAGCCGTCGACCGCTTCCCTCATGGCGGCGGAAGGCCGCGTCGGCTTGGACGAGGTCCAAGGCGAAGCGCTGACCCAGTATGTCCCACGAGTGCGACGTCTCCACCTTCCGCCGCCCGCTGCGCCACTGCAGTAGACAGAAGACAAGAAAGTAGAATAGCAGCACCAGCCCGCCGGGAGCGCGGTAAGCCAGCCCGTGTTGAAGCGCCAGCACGACAACGACGGTCAGCGTCAGGGCGGTCAGGATGTTGAGGAGCATCTCGAAGTGAGGCACGGATAAAGAAACACAACCAGCTGTCAAAGAAGAGCCGCATGTCGGCGGATTGATTCGGGTGCCGCCGGTCGGATGGCAAGCCGCTTCGACTACGCCGGTTCCTCCGCAAACGGGTTGACCGGGGTGACGCCGTCGATGTCGAGGAAGTCGGCTGCGTTCTCAGTGAGGACAACGGGGATGTTTTCGCGCACCATCAATGCGGCGAGCTGGCGGTCGAAGTATCTCTGCCGGGTCACGCCCCCGGCGACGCAGAGATCCAGCGCGTGGTGAACGCCTTCGAGCGTAAGCGGGAGGATATTCAACCCGCGCAACCGGGCGATGGAACGAATCTTTTCACACGCCAGTTCGGGACTGTCCGGCGGCTGGTTTTTGGGTCCGGTGAGGTTTGGGTACATTTCCGCGAGGTTTTGCACCGAAACGAACAGCTCGACGCCGGGCCGGTGCCGAAGGGAGAGGACTTCGCGCGCCCGCTTATGCCGGGGGTCTGCCGCGAGCGTGGCGTAGATCAGCACGTTCGTATCGACCAACGCCCGCCCCCTCAGGGCGTCAGCGCGCATAGGTGTCTTCCCTGTTGAAACGGCCCGAGAAACACCCCTCTGTGGTCACGATCTCCTCATCGCTCCCCCCGCGCTTCCGAAGGAACTCCTCCAATGCCATCTCGATAATTTGGCTGCGCGAACGTCGCTCTTCCCGGCCGAACCGGTTCAAGTCCGCCAGAAGCCGCTCATCAATTGTAGCACTAATATGGGATTTCATAACATTAAAGTAATACACACTCGCGCGGTGTCAAGTTTGGCTCCGGTTCGCGTTTCGCTGTTTTGCCGGGCGAGCCGCCGCGTAAGCGGGATCGCAGGGCGCGCCGTTGATCCCGGTCGGACGGCAAGCCGCTCCGACTACTTCGCGGCAAAGTAGCCGAAGCCGTCAGGCTTTGGACCGGGGTTTGAAGAGGTTTGCAGGGTTCGTCGATCCCCTCCAAACGCTGACGCGTTCGGCCACCTCCGACTCGCGGCATTCGCCGTAGCCGGACCGCCACCTGACCCTCGTAGCCTTGGCGAAGCGGGTTCCAGCCCCGGTCCCGCCGTGCCCGCCCGCGCCGCACCCGTCCGGACTGTCTCGGCGGCGGCGAACACCCGCGGTGCCACGGCCCGAAGATCGGACCGCGCTACGGTGCCCCTTCATGCGGCCCACCCGCCGTGCTCGGGCTGATTTATAATGCGATACCGTGACGG
>SKLD01000099.1 GCA_007123395.1 Opitutales bacterium | reverse complement strand
GATGGAAGTGGTTGGACAACACACCGTAAGCCAGCAGCTCCACGCCCGAGAAAGCCGCCGCCTTGCGCATCGCCGCCACCAAGGCATCCCGCTCCGCCTCGCCCAGCAGCCCCAACTGCCGGGTTACGCGGCAGACACAATGGAACGCCGCTGCATATTCAACCGTCTTTACTCTGCAATGGTAGCTCATAAGTCCCAAACTATTCCTGCCATTCTTCTAGAACACAAGCCAAAATTCAATTATGAGTTTTTATAAGACTTGTAAAATTTCAGAATTAAATTATTATGCAATTATCATAATTAATTTAATTGACGGCCAGAGGAGGCGGGGTGCGGGGAGTTGTGGATGGCTTACTTCCAGAGTACGCCGTGCATGGAGCCGCGTTCGAGGAAGCTTTGGTGCATGGCGTAGGCGCGGTCGAGGGTCTGCGGGGTGTGACCGTCCTTGACGTCGGCGCTGTAGCCTAGCAGCTCGTCACGAAACTCGGGATGGGCGCATTTGTCGATGATCTCTGTGGCGCGCTCGTGGGGGTCTTTTCCGCGTAGGTCAGCGACGCCTTGCTCCGTTACGATCACTTGGACGCTGTGCTCGCTGTGGTCGAGGTGGCTGCACAAAGGGACAATGGGGCTGATCTTTCCGCCTTTGGCGAGACTGGGGCAGGTAAATATGGAGATGTAAGCGTTGCGGGTAAAGTCACCGCTGCCGCCGATGCCGTTCATCATGCTGCTACCCATGATGTGAGTGCTGTTCACATTGCCGAAGATATCGACCTCGATGGCGGTGTTGACGGAGATGATGCCGAGGCGCCGGACGATTTCCGGATTGTTCGAAATCTCCTGCGGCCGGAGCAACATGCGGCGTCGGAAGAAATCCAGTTCACGATAAATTTGGGTGAGCTTTTCCTGGCTTACGGTCAGGGATGTGCCGCTGGCGAAGGAGATCCTCTCATTCTCCATGAGTTCGATGACGCTGTCCTGGATGACCTCGGAATACATTTCAAAGGAAGGGATCTCGGGGTGCTCTCCGAGCGCACCGAGGACGGCATTTGCGATGTTGCCGACTCCGCTCTGGATTGGAAGGAAACCAGGTGGAATACGACCGGCATGAATTTCCGCGGCAAGGAAGGAAGCGACGTTTTCGCCGATTTTACGTGTGACAGCGTCAGCTTCGCGGAAGGCGCCGACTTCGTCGGGTTCGTCCGTGAAGACGACTCCTGCGATTCGCCGCGGATCGACTTTGGCAACCATCCGTCCGCAGCGGTCGCGAACGGTGTAGACCGGAATCTCACGTCGGTTAGGCGGGTCGCCAGGCTCGTAGATATCGTGCAGGCCGTAGAGAGCGGTTGGGTGGAAGCTGTTGACCTCGAGCAGAATCCGGTCGGCTTGGGAGAGGAATGTGTTGGTGGCGCCGACACTGGTCGTGAGTGTGATCTCACCGTCTTTCGTCACTTCCGCTGCTTCGACGATGGCGTAATGCACTTTGCCGAGGAAACCGTAGCGCACCCATTGCTGCAGAAGCGAGAGATGCATGTCGAAGAAGCGCGTGCGGCCTTCGTTGATATTTCGTCGCATGGCCGCGCTGGACTGGTAGGGAGTTCGCCATGCGACGGCATCGGCTTCTGCAAGGTGCCCGTCGAGGCTGTCACCGGTGGAAGCTCCGGTGATGACGCCGAGCTTAAAGGGCCGTCCGGCGTTGTGTTCTGCACGTGCGCGGTCCGCGATAGCTCGCGGAATTGCCTTAGCCGCACCAGCCGGGGTGAAGCCGCTGAATCCGATCGTCTGGCCGTGCTCAATGAGCGCGGCGGCTTCTTCGGCTGTGATTTCGGGAAACGGGAGTGCCATGATGGGGTTTATTGATTAGATTTCCTTACGCGGATCAAATATAAAATTAAGAATTCGAATAGAGGCAAGGCGGTTGCGTGATTCCTCTGTCTATGTCACTCTACCTGTGGGTTTATGCTCTCAGCCTGCTTGCCGTTGCGCCAAAAAATGGTGTCATACGAGCGGTCAGGTTTGACGGGCGCACGGTTCATCTGCTACTAATTAAATCATCCGGTTAGCCCGTTAAAAGCGCTAGTCCGTTAAACCAAACACTGAACATATCGGAGACCAATATCATGAGTGACCACGTCTACAAAAAAATCGAAATCGTCGGTTCGTCCACCACTTCCGTTGAAGAGGCTGTCACCAATGCCGTGAATCGCGCCGCCAAAACGGTGAAGCACATGCGTTGGTTCGAGGTCTCGGAGATCCGCGGTCACATTGATGACCAGAAGGTGGCCCACTTCCAAGTCGGACTCAAGATAGGTTTCACAATCGAGGACAAGTGACTGTTGTCGCCTCCTTCGGCTGGGCATGCCGGTGATCGCGGCGGGCGGCTTCAGCCCGCCAGCTGGTCGGCAAGTTCGAGGGCGCGCTCGACGCGGTCGCTTAGCCCGGGCCCTCCGCGGATATTGCCGAGCGCGATAAAGCCAGGCAGGTCTCTTTCGACGCGTTTGAGTGCGTCGAGGAAAAAATCGTGACCGACGTTGTACTGAGGGATGGCCTTCGCCCAGTCGTAGCGGCGTATGAGCACCGGCGTTTCCGTGATGCCAAGGAGAGCGGACAGTTCGTGGTGCAGGATTTCGTGCAGCGCGTAGTCGGGTTGTGTTGCGAGCCGCGGCATGGTCGCTCCACCGATAAACACATTGAAGGTGGCGAGGTCGCCAGGCGCACGTCCCGGAAACAGCGATGAGTTGAAGATAGCTCCGAGGATACGTCGCTTTTCGACGAGGGGCACGAGCATGCCGAAACCGTCGAGCGGATGTCCGACGGCTTCCTTCTTGTAGGCAACCCCAAGCACGGTGAGAGGTGCATAGGGGAGGGTGGGCAACGAATGGAAGAGGTTGCGCACTTTGTCATCGACGGGCAGCGCTGTCCAGTCATGCACCGGCAGCGTGGCGACGATATCGGTGAAGGTGTGCTCGCCTGAGCCGTCGATACCGGTCCATGCCACATTCCAGCGTCGGCCCACCTGTCGTATGCGTAATGGAAGCGCACGCAAAGAAACAATTTCGCCGAGTTCTTCGGCGAGACCGTGAGTCAGGGTTTCGAGTCCACCCTCGTAGGAGACGAGGCGGGCTTTGAAAGGAACCTCGCCCCGCCGCTTTCTTTCGCGGCGCAGCCGAATCGCGCCCCGGATGAGTGAGCCGTAGTTGGCTTCGAGGTTCCAGACTTTCGGAAAGGCGTGACGCACCGAGAGTTTTGCCGGATCACCCGCGTAGATTCCGGAGGCGAGGACGGAGACGCCGTAGTCGCAAAAGGCTCGTCCCATACGACGCGTGGCGAAGCTTTCGAGGCTCTCGTCGCGCTTGCCCGAGGGTCTGACAAATGGCTCGCGCAGAAGCCGCAACTTGTCGCGCAGGCGGTAAACCGGGGTGGTAATCCCGCCCATGAGAGACATCGGCAGAGCGACGGGATGGCCGTCTTTCACGATAAAGCGCTTGCTGGCGGCGGAATTCGCCTCCTGCATCTTTCCCGAAGAGGCAAGGCTGTTAAGGAAATCTTCAACTCTGCGCGACTTAATCTGCAGCGAGGTTGGTCCTTTCTCGAAGAGGCAGCCGCCCACTCGGTCGGATCGGATAACACCACCCGGTTCCCGCGCGGGCTCGAGGACGACGCAGTGAATGCCTTTGGCTTTCAGTGCGTGCGCAAGGGTGAGCCCGCCGAGGCCTGCTCCGAGAATCAGGACGGAGCGCTCTTTCGGATGGTCGGCTCGTTGTTTTTTCGGGTTCAAATCGTGCGGGCGTGGCGGTTTTCAGCGGGGCGTGCGTAGGTGTCGAAAGCCATGGCTATGTTGCGGATGATAAAGCGCCCGGGCGGGGTGACCGCGAGTGCGTTGCCGTGCCATTCCACGAGTCCGTCCTCCTCCATGGGGGCGAGGCGTTCGCGCGCGTCGGCGAACTCCTCCCGCGCATCGACGCCGTGCTCTGCGGCAGCCTTGTCGAGATCGAGACGAAAGCGGCACATCAGCTCCATGATCACGTCGCGGCGCAGTTCGTCCCGCGGAGTAAGGCGGTAGCCGCGGGCGATCGGCAGG
>SKLD01000421.1 GCA_007123395.1 Opitutales bacterium | reverse complement strand
TACGCTCGTGGATACGCGCGACCATGCCGGGCTGCTCGCTGCGCACTTCGAAGCGGAGGGTAGCCTTGGTCGGGGCGACATTGTAGGCGTTGCCCGCGAGGATGGACCCGAGGATGATGGATGTGCGCGGGCGGCCCGGCGTCTCGATGCCGAGGATTTCGTCGATGACGCGGTTGAGGGCGACGATGGCCCCGCTGCCGTTGGAGCGCTGCCAGTCGCGCTCTTCCTCGGTGCGCACGCTGATTTCCGCCCGGACCATCCCGAGACTGGCATAGCTGAGTCGGCCGATTTCGACGCCTTCGACACAGACGGCGGCGTGGATCGGGATCTTCGTGTTGTCGATGAAGAACCGCAGCCCCGCGAGGTCGCCCTTGCCCATGCTCCGTGTTGTCCCGAGGAGGATGAGGTTGGAGGCCAGGCGCACATCGAGGCGGTCGAGGATGGCAGGAAGGGAGACGAGGACGGCGGCGCCGAGGCTGTTGTCAGCGATGCCGGGGCCGACGAGGCGCTCGGCGTGACGGCGATGGTGTGATCGATGGATTTGTCCCAGATTTTGTCGATGTGCGCGGCAACGAGAACCGTGCGCTTGCCCTCGGTGCCCGGAATGAGGGCAATAGCGTTGCCCGTCTCGTCGGTGGATATGTTTTGCAGCCCGCTCTCCGTGAAGCGGTCGCAGAGAAAGCGCACGAGAGCCTCTTCGCCGAAGGTGGGCGAGGGGATTTCGCCGCACATGACCGCGTTGGCGAGGAGGATCTCACGCAGGCCGGTGAGTGCCGTGCGATGGGCCGGGAGGTCCTTGAGGATGGGTTCGAGCACGGTGTCCACAAGCATTTCTCCGGCCAGAGTGGGGCGCGCCGCTCGATTTGGCAAGAGGGAGCGGACGCCCGCGACCGGCTTTGGCGGCGGGCGGGCAGAATTGTATCACCCCCGCCCGAGAAAGGCAGCGGGAGAACACTCTGAGTCCGCGCGCGGCGGTCTCCGGCGCGCCCGCACGCGGTTGACACACCGACGGTCTGCATCGATGATGCGTAAATGAGGACAACATTCAGACCTCCTGACCTACCCTGCTGACTAAATGTCCGGTTTGCCTTCGGGAGCAGGGCGGGGGCCGGGGAAGGCAGGGGTAGTATTCGGGAGGGGTTTTACCTCGAAGCGCAGGCGCAGTTTTGAGCCGGGGAAGCAGGTTCGGGTCGCGTTGAGCGTTTCACATAACAGCTCCAGGACTTGGGTTCGGTGGGGCGAACTGAGGGGCTCGAGTTTTACGCGCAACTCTTCATCGGTGACGGCGATCCCGCCGGCGCCGGCCAAGGCTGAGTGAACGAGAGTGCGTCCTTCGTCTTCGGCGCGGCGGTAGTGAGGGGCGATCAGGCCGACCAGGTCGCTCTCAGCCTGATAGGCGACCATCTTGAACAGGTCAGTAAGGTGTTTGCGCTCGGTGCGCAGTTTGACGATCTCTCCGGGCGTGACTTCCCGCACCGGGATTTTGGTCGGCATCTTCGAGCGCTTTTTCTTCAGGGCGTTTACTCGCCCGAGGGCTTTCCCGATGCGCCGGCCCATGGCGGCGTTGGCGGTCTTGAAGCCGCGCATCGTGCGACGGGCGCTCTCGTTGTTGGCGAAGGCCTCCAAGCCGTATGTGGCGGCGATGCCGTTGAGTTCCGCATAGGCTTTGCGCAGTTGGGCGTTGATCTTTTTGCGCTCGGGATTGGGGACGTGGCGGGTGGCGTCGGCAGGCTCGACGCCATAGTCGACGAGGGCGTCCAGGGCGTATTCTTCGATCAGATACTTAAAAAAGTTTTCCTGCCGCCAACGCTCGAACATCCGGAAGGCGACCTCGATGGTGCCAAGGTCTTTGCGGGAGGTGATGATCGGCGTCTGATGGCCGTCCTTGAGCCGGGTGACCTGGCGAAGGTGCAAGCGTTTACGGGCGTTTGGGGGGCCGTAGTTGAGGTAAATGCCTTTGTCGGCAAGCCGGTAGCTGCAACGGCGTCCGTCGAGGACCGCTTCATGGAGGGAAAAGGAGCGATCCGGCAGACGGGCAGAGCGGCCCTTTCGGTAGGTGAGGATGTCATAGCCGGCGGCGATGAGTTGGGCAAAGAGCTTGGGGCTCCAGCCGCCGCGGTCGAAAACGACCGTCAGGCGGCGCTCTCCGATTATGGCGCGGGCATCCTTGAGGATCCCGGGGAGCATTTTGACCAGGCCGCGGTCGGCCTCGGTGGTGACCACGAAGAGCGGGTCGCCCTGCTGGTCGTTGACCCAGTAATCGGTGGTGGCCGGCATCGCCAGGCGTCTTCGCGCCACGTGAGCTTTGGGAAGGTGGCGCTTGCCGTGGTAGGCGCGCACGTGGCCGTCGACGTAAAGAAAACCGACCGCCTCGCCGCGGGCGGCCACGCGGCGTTGGGCGAGCGCCCGGCCGAAGTCGGCCGCGAAACCGAAAGCGGCCAGCCGGGCGAGTTTCCTGCGCAGGGTTTTCACCTCGGGAGCCCGGTCGAGCCCGATGAGGCGGCCCAACTCGCCGGGGGAGTGTTCTTTCATGTTCTCGGGGCGCTTGATGCGCAGCAGAGCCATCAAAAGGAACGTCAGCAGGATCGTGCGCAAGCCGTAAAAGGAAGGACCGAGGGAGCCGTATATCTCTTCGGCGATCTCGAAGATCCCGCTTTGAATCAAGGCGGGGATGGCCAGGAGCACGCCGGCTCCCTTGACCTGGGCGCCGGAGCCGAACAACGGCGCGGCATCATCGAGCAGTCCCAAACAGGCCAACAGGCGATCACCGCTGCGGTCGGCCGGGTCGGTGTCCAGCGAGCGGGGAAAGTGTTCGGCTCCGTCGGGCCGCTCGTTCTCAAAACCGGACAGGTTTGGGTTCGCACTCCGCGACGCGGCCAATCCGTCTCCTTCGCAGCTATCATGAGCGCCGGCGGTCTGCGCGGCCTGCTCAGAACGCCGGAAACCGGACAGGTTTGGGTTCGCACTTCGATCGAGCTCGGGAAGGCCGGGCTGCTCCGCCGGGCCGGTCCTTCCAGCCGAGGCGGCCGAGCAGCTTGCGCACAGCCGTTTCGCTGATGCCAAGACGACGGGCAATCTCGCGGTTGCTTTCCCCCTTTGCCTTCCAGTCGTTGACCAGCCTGGCACGCGAAGCGGGAAGACGGACCGCTCCCTTCGGGCAACCATCGGTCCTGCCAAGCGCGCTCAAGCCGCCCAGCTCGAAGCGCCTCAGGTTGCGCCGCACGGTTCGCACATCGCAGCCGAATGCGCCGGCCACCTCGGTTTGCCTGGCCCAGCCCTGCTCGACCAAGCTGACCATGGCATGTGCCTGCCCGGCACGGTCTCCGACTGCATGGCAGGAAAGCGGCAAGGAGCTGACCGTTACCACGCGATAGCCATCCCATGTCCGAATGCGGCACCGCTCATTGATGACGACAATGCCGTCGTCGCCTCCCTCAATCTCCTCCCGGTTGAACAGTTCCTCTTGCGGTCTGATGGAGTTCATGCCGCAGCATAGGCGCCAATTGGGCAGCGCCGAAAGCCCAGGCACTTCGCCGCCGAGCAAAAAACCGGACAGGTTTAGGTTCGCACCCTAGGTCCGGAAAATCTCCCTAACTCATTGATACAACAGACCAGGGAAGAGGGGTAGGTCAGGAGGTCTGAAATTAGAAGCCGCAAGTTAAATTTTAATTTAAGGGCTGACCCCGGCGGATCACCTTCAGGGAAGTTGGCCGCATCTGGATGCGCTCTATACGGAACTGGGAAACAATAAGGCTCCTTTGCTTTGGGTGGCACACGGTATCCACAGTGAAGTTTTCTATTTGTTCCGCGAATGGATCTCTTCCAAAAAGCGTCAACCAGATTGGCTGCTGACCCCCAATCTTGCCTATTACTATCAGTGGAAAAAGTGGGCGTTTGTATAATTTTGGGTAAGAAATCAATAGACCTGTTCGGCGGTCATTCGGCGTCGGAAGATGGTTGGAATCCTCAATCCATCGGAGTTCCGTTTTCGGGCGTTTCCATGTTTCGTATTCAACCGTTCAAAGTCCGTCGTAACCGTCGAATTTCATCCTTCGGCTGCGCCTTCAAGTCCTTCTGCCAGAT
>SKLD01000013.1 GCA_007123395.1 Opitutales bacterium | reverse complement strand
GAACGCCGAGGACCGGGTGAAGGCGCGGTTGGACGTGATCGCGCGGCGGCACCCCGGAGGCATCGACTTCAGCCACCCCATGGTCAAGGCCACACGCGCCATCATGGGTGCCCTCGGCATCGAGCCGAAGGTCGCGCCGAGCACCAACGAACTCTCCGCCCTCGTCGACAAGGGCATCCCCGGCGTCACCCTCGGCATTACGCGCGGGGAGCAGAAGCACTCCTTCGAGGAGAGCGTCGAAGTCGAACCCGTATTTAGCGGCATCGCCCAGCTCGTGGGTGTGCTGCGGGCCATCGACGGAGGTATTTGCGATGAGTAAGATCGAATCATGGCTCGAATCCAACACCTTCCACCACGGGGAGTTCTGGGATCTCCTCGCCCTCGTGCGGGAAAAGGAGCGCAAGGGGCTGACAATAAGCCTCTGCATCCCCACACTCAACGAGGAGGCGACGATCGGAAAGGAGATCGTCATCTTCAAAAGCGAGCTGGTCGACCGCTACCCGCTCGTCGACGAGATCGCCGTCATCGACTCGGGCTCCACCGACAAGACGCGCGAGACCGCCGCCGCCTTCGGCGCGGACGTCTACCTCTCCTCCGAAATCCTGCCGGAGCAGGGCTTCAAGCGCGGCAAAGGCGAGAACCTCTGGAAGGCCGTCCACCAGTGCAGGGGCGACATCATCTGCTACGTCGACGCCGACATCAAAAATATCCACCCGCGCTTCGTCTACGGTCTCGTCGCCCCGCTCATCCACAACGAAACGGTAAAATACGTAAAGGCCTTCTACGACCGCCCCCTCGCCTTTTCCCAGGGCATACGCCCCTCCGGTGGCGGGCGCGTCACAGAAATCCTCGTGCGTCCGCTCTTCTCCCTCTTCTTTCCCGAACTCACCGCCCTCATCCAGCCGCTCTCGGGGGAGTACGCCGTGCGTCGCGAAGTCCTCGAACAAATCCCCTTCCCCGTCGGCTACGGTGTCGAGACCTCCCACCTCATCGATGTCTACATGAAGCACGGGCTCGATGCCTTCGCCCAGACCGACATCGACCAGCGCGTTCACCGCAACCAAGCCACCCTCGACCTCGGCAAAATGTCCTTCGGCATTCTCCAGAGCTTTCTCACGCGCATGGAGTCCTATGGCCTCGTCGACAAGCTGCCCGACATGTCCAACACTTTCCGGCAATTCCAGGCCGAGGGAAACCGCTACGAGCAGGTCCTGCGCGAAATCGTCGAAGAAGAGCGCCCGCCCATTATCAGCATCCCGGAATACCGCCGGCGCTTCCACCCGGAGACGGAAGGCACCGTCGCCAAAGGAAAGTCCGGCCCCGGCCGCGCCGCCGCCAAGTCCGTGCGGAAGACGCGGCCGCGCTCCTGAGTGTTCACGCGGGTGGCCAGCCGTCCGGAAGACGCCCGTAGACCGCGCGGTAAGCTTGGACAATCGGAGGAGGCGGCTTCATCGCAGCCTCTTCCGCCGCCTCCCGGTAAGACGCTTCCAACTCCGCCTCCATCCGGGCGACTTCCTCGTCGCGCTCTTTCCCCTTCTGCTCCGCCGCGAACGCCGCCGACGGATCATACTCTTCCGTCCCGGAAGCCGTCTCCGCTCCTTGGTCGAACCGGACAATCCCGATCCGCGGGAACCGGTAAATCCAGTCCGCCCGAGCGGCGTGGAGCCGACGGAAGAGCATCCGATAGACCGGTCCGTAGTCACACCGTTTCGAGATGAAAGCCAGCCCCATGTAATAGCGCATGTAATCACCCATGCCGAAAAGGGGAAAGGCGAACTCGTCGTCCTCCGTGCTCTCCGTTTTGCCGAGGCGTGTGCCGCGGTCGAACTCGTCGAGAAAACCGCCCGTTCCCCGAAAACTGCCGAGGCTTACTTCACGTCCGTCGTCAGCGATCACGCTGTGGTTGTCGGAAAATACCTCCCATGCCACCGCGCCAACGATGTCACGGCACTCCCTGTCGGCATCCACCGGCGTTTCCTCGAATTCCCGGCGCGATTCCTCGAACGTCGGCGGCCCCGGCTCCGGCAGCTCATCCTCTTCACTGGCCTTCCGCCGCTTCGAGGCCAATTTCCGGAGCCATGCACTATTCTCGTGGAAAGCAAGGCGCTCGCGGTGCCATTGCTCCAGCGTGGGATGATATGCGCGGATCAAAGGGGACCGCTCCCAACCGTCCGGCGCGATCTCCCTGAGAACATCCTCTCCGGCGAACCCGTTGGGAAAGAGCCGTTCGAGAAAGGCCCACGCCTCCGTTTCGCTGAGTTGCAAGGCTTCGTCCATGGAGCTTCAATCCTGCGGGCCCGGTTCGGCGCCGCCCGGCGGCCTCACAATCCGGAAGCCCGTGTGGATCGCCCCCGAGTCCGGCTCGGCGCGGACGCGGGTGCCGACCATGTAGCGCGTGCAATACTGGTCCGTGCAGAGGAAGGAACCGCCGCGCATGGAGCGCTTTGGCGTGCCCGGCTCGGCGGGATCGTAGCTGGTTTCGGGGCCGCGCGGATTCTCCACGGGCGCATCGTCAGCGGCCCGCATGCGGTAGGCGCGGGCGTGGTACCAGTCCGCGCACCACTCCCACACATTGCCGGCCATGCCGTAGAGGCCGTATCCATTGGGCGGATACGCCTTCACCGGTGCGAGCGCTTTATGGCCGTCCTCCGCCGTGTTTTCAACAGGAAACCGACCCTGCCACGTGTTCGCCCGCCACTCGCCGTCCGGCGTGAGGTCCGCGCCCCATGGATAAGGCTTGCCGGAGAGACCGCCGCGCGCGGCAAATTCCCACTCCGCCTCGGTCGGCAGACGTCCGCCCGCCCACTCCGCGTAGGCAACGGCGTCCTGCCAGGCGACATGCACCACAGGATAGTCATCCTTGCCCTCGACGGAGGAATCCGGCCCGTAGGGACGCTGCCAATACGCACCCGGCACCCAGCGCCACCATTGTCGGTAGTCGCCGAGCCCCTCCACTTCCCGCGGGTCGGAAAACACAAGCGACCCGGGCACAAGGTATTGCTCGGGCACGCCCGGAAAGTCCTCTGGATCGGGCCGTAGCTCCGCCACCGTCACGTAATTCGTCGCCTCGACAAACTCGGCAAACTGCTGGTTCGTCACGGGAGTCTCTGCCATCCAGAAGCCGTCCACCCGCACGCGGTGGATAGGACGGGCGTCCTCCATCGCCTCGCGTCCCCCGCGCGGCAGCGCCAGCGGATCTGCGATGCCCATCGAGAATTCACCTCCCGGCACCCACACCATCCCCGGCGGTGCTTCGCTGGGCGGGTCGGCGGTGCTTTCCTCCGTCGGAGCGAACGCCGCACGGAACTCCGCAAGCGCCTCCTCCCCGCCGAAAGCGGTACCGCTCCCGGCGAGAATAATGACGAGGAATGTGACCGCCTGCCGCCGTCCGCCTTCCAGCAGCCGTGATCGTTGCTTTACTACTCGTCGGACCTCAGCCGTCATAGTGCGTCCAAATTCGCAGGATATGGATGACTCTCTTGCCTTTAAACTCCTCATAAGAGAACTGATGCTGTATATTAGCTCTGCGTGAGCAACAACCCTTGAAACATCCCGGAAGCACTTGCCGCCTCGGCGGAGACGAACGGAATCCGCTTTCACTTTCAGGATCGCCGTAAGCTCCTCGCCCCGGGCCTTCAAACGGCTCTTCGCCAACGCCCTGGGATCCTTCGGCGCATGCCGCGAACAGACGATCCAGTAGCTCACCAGTCGAGCCTCCTCGTTACACTACACTCCACATTGTCTGCATAGCCCGTCACCAAAGCCAAGCCCAGGTTGCCGCTGACGCGACGCGGGGGAAGCCCGCTTCTTCAGCGCACAGAGCTGCCAGACGGCAAAAATAAATACTAATTCTCGAAGAAAAAAGGTTTGCATAAAGTCTCTCCAGTCAATGGTCTCCGCATTGTTTCAGCGGCCCTCCCACGAGCCAGACAAACTTCTTGAAGAAAATTCTTGTGTTTTATATCCGTCTGCCTCAAAGTTTTTCCAAGCCAGACAAACTTCTTGAAGAAAATTCTTGTGAGGGCACTGCCCGCAAGTGAAAGAGAACGTAGGAGCTTCATGGTCGGTGTCGCCGTGCCCGATGGACGGG
>SKLD01000478.1 GCA_007123395.1 Opitutales bacterium | reverse complement strand
GTGCGGTCGCCGTCAACCGCGTTCGCGGCCGGGTAGGCCTCGCTCAGGAGCGAATCCGCGCGGGCGGGCTGCTGCAGCGCGCGGTTGGCGGCATCGGTCGCCGGTATTGCGCAAAGAACGCCCGCCAACAACAACACCGGCATACCGGGGAGAGGATGAGGGAAAATCATGGTGAAAGGATCAAGGGTATGCGAAGGCGGGTTGAGACGAAAGGTGCTGTTCCCAACGGAGCGTCGAAGCCCCATGCGCTCTCATTGATACCCTCTTTGGAACGTCCCGACAATGCCCAAACCTGCAAATGTATAGCCGATTTGCGCAGGCGAGTGACTCGGAACAGCATCTTTGGCAGGGGAAAAGGATTGGCATTTGCGCTGATCGGTCCATGCTGCCGCGCAGAGCCAATGAAGCAGGGAACAACGGATTCATCCCCGGCGGATGGGGGCATGCAAATGAAGCGGGCGCGCCGTAGCCGAAACCACCGGCCGAGTGCGGCGCCAGTCGCAAAAGCGCGCCGCGGGGCTGCCCGGGACCCACGCATCGGAGTGATTGTTCCCGCAAACATCGAACTGGGGCGCTCGGTCCTGCAAGGGGTGCGGGCCTACTGCAACGACCACCCCGGAACGCGCCTCTCACTGCTCTCCAACTCCGGTTACATGCCCGGTCTCCGCGTTCCCCGTGACACCGTGGATTGCCTTGTCTTGCAGGAATCCGATCCGGCGGTGGCCGAGGCCCTTGCGGCGCAATGCCGCCACATCGTCGTGACCTCCAACCGGCAAGCCCTTCCCGGCGTCGCCCGCGTTCTCAATGACGACCGCGCCATCGGTTGGATGGGGGCCGACTACTTTCTCGGACGCGGTTTCCGGACGCTCGCCTTCGTACGCGCCGTTTCAGAAGGCAGTTCGGGCGGTGGCCCTTTCCACTTTGCTATCGAGCGCGAGTCCGGATTCGTGCAACAGGCGGAAGCCGCCGGTGCCACCGTTCATTGCTTCACAGGCTACCCCCAGGAACGGTCTCCCGGCTTGTTGCGGGCACTGCTCGATCTGCCGGGACCGGTCGGTGTCATGACCAGCAGCGATCTCCATGCCCGCTGGCTCATTGAAGCCATGGGCATCCCCCGCAAGATCGTGCCCCGGCGGCTTGCCATTCTCGGTGTGGACGATGATTCCCTCGAAAACGCTCTCAGCCCCGTTGGCATTTCTTCGGTGTGTCCTGCCGGAATGCGTATCGGATACGAGGCTGCGGCCCTCGGTCTTCGCCTCGCGCGGGGTCATCCCGTCCCTGACTCCCCCATCCTCGTCGCGCCGCGTCAGGTCGTGACCCGCGAATCGACAAGCATCTTTGCCCTCGCCGACCCTGTCGTCCTGCGCGCTCTGCGCCTCATCCGCGAGCGCACGAACGACTTTCCCGACGCCGCCGCGCTCGTGAAGACGCTCAGAATCCCGCGCCGCACCCTTGAAGTGCGCTTCCGCAAGTCGCTGGGCAGTTCTCCCGCCAACGAGCTTTTGCGCGCACGCATCCAACGCGCGCGCGAGTTACTCGCCACCACCGAACTCAGCATCAAAGAAATCGCCTACCTCGTAGGGTTCAGCGAACCGCGCATGCTTTCCCGCTGCTTTAAGAAGATGACCGGCGAAAAGCCAACCGAATACCGCGAACGCGTCCACCCCGGTTCCACTCGCCACGGCGCGGGTAGTTCCGCAGGCGTGTGATTAGCCATCGGACTTTAGACGCATTGCCCCCCTTTTGCGTGGATTCGTGGCAGCCACCGGATTCCGCTCCGCCCGCGATGTTTTTCGCTTGCATTGGAGGCGGAAAAGCTGACAAGTTCTATGCGCTTTTATGCAGCACATATCCAAGACGATTCTTTCACCCTGTGTGGACCGCCCGGGCGGTCCACGCTTGTGGGAATTGCCGTGCGTTCATTCTCCCTTCCACACCAGAATCCCGTAACATCAGTGATGCACACCTCACCTCGCCTTTTCCCTTCTTTGATTTCCGCTGGCGTCCTTGCAGCAGCCAGCTTACTAATCGTCTCCGCCGCAGCGGACACCAGCATAAGCGGCACCGACTCTATGGTGCATGTGGAAGGCGGGCAACTTCCGGCTGTCTCCCGGCTTGGCGACCTGAACGTGAGTTCATTTCGCATCGGTCGCTTTGAAGTAACTTTGGGTGAGTGGCGGGAAGTGCGCGCATGGGGCGAAGCCAACGGTTACGAGTGGACCTCTGCGGAAGACGATCACCGGAAGGCGGCACCATCGGGATGCGGAGACAATCACCCAGTGCATTCCGTCAGTTGGTATGACGCCCTGAAATGGTGTAACGCGAAGAGCGAACGCGCAGGCCTTGAGCCGGTATACACAGTTGACGGTGCCGTTTTCCGTGCAGGAGAGCCTGGCTTCCGCTATTGGGACGAGATTGATGCAGTTTGGAGATTCGAGGAGACAGGCGCGGTCCAGCGCGTCGCTGGAGCGAACGGTTATCGGTTGCCGGAGGAAGCGGAGTGGGAATTCGCGGCCCGCGGAGGAATCCACTCCGGGGGGTATCGCTACAGCGGAAGCGACGACCTCGACGAAGTGGGCTGGTATTGGAATAACTCCGGCGGCGGGGATTGCGAGTTATGGAGCGGGCTCGGAGACAGCCGGGGGACTTGGCCTGTCGGGCAAAAGGCCCCCAACGAGCTGGGCCTTTACGACATGAGCGGCAACGTGTGGGAGTGGTGCTGGGACCGCTGCACGGAGCGCTGCCTCGACCGTTCGGCCGCCGTCGCCGCCGACCGTTACCTCCGCGGTGGAAGCTGGTATGTAACCGCGAAGGGTTGCTCCCTGTCCTACCGTATCACGCTATTCCCGGACTTCCGCGGAAAGAACTTCGGACTCCGCCTCGCGCGTGATGCGGAATAGTCGCCCGCCAGAATTCTTCACAACCTCCACTTATGCACTTCAATGCAGCTCACCTCCCGGAAAGATAAGCACCCCATGATGCCAAAGTACAACAGTTGGACGCGCAGGGCGCGGACTTTTGCCCTCGCCATCTTCATCGTATCGGCGGTTGCCGCTGCGGCAGAGCGGATACTCATCTGGTCGGACGAGATGGACGTCGATGGTCTTCCAAACCCGGAAAAGTGGCTTTACGACACCGGCGGTGGCGGATGGGGCAACGACGAGGCCCAATATTATACAGGCGAACGGCTCGAAAACGCGCGCGTGGAAAACGGCGTCCTCATCATCGAGGCGCGGCGGGAGCCATGGCCCTCGGCACGCAACCGGCAAAACGAATACACTTCCGCAAGGCTCGTGAGCAAGGGCGCCGGCGATTGGCTCTACGGGCGCGTGGAAGTGCGCGCGAAACTTCCGGCGGGACGCGGAACTTGGCCGGCGATCTGGATGCTGCCGAGCGGCGACGCCTACGGACGATGGCCCCGCAGCGGCGAGATCGACATCATGGAGCACGTGGGCTTCGACATGAACCGTATCCACGGTTCACTCCACTCCCTCGCGCACAACTGGCTCACGGAGACCCAACCGACCGCTTCCATAGTCGTCGACAATGTCGATACGGAATTCCATACCTACGCAATCGAATGGGCTCCCGGCGAGATACGCTTCTTTGTCGACGATATTGAATACCTGCACGCGCAGGATCCCGGGACGGGCTGGGAGGAGTGGCCCTTCGACCAGCCTTTCCACCTCGTCCTTAATGTCGCCGTGGGCGGATTCTGGGGCGGTCTCGAAGGCATTGACCCCGATATCTGGCCGCAGCGCATGGAGATTGAATACGTCCGCGTCTACGACATGGGACACACGCCCGTGCTCGACACCAACGGCAATGGCATTCCCAACGAAATCGATCCGGACTCCGATGGCGACGGCATCTCCGACCGCGACGAGCACGAACTCGGCACCAATATCCTCAATCCCGACACCGACGGCGATGGGTTCACAGACCTCGAGGAGATCCTCGCCGGGACCAATCCCCTGCTGAGGGGTTCGTATCCCGGACGCGATCCCAGCATCCTCCTGATCAACCCGGATTTACAGGAGGGCGACGAGCCGTGGATCATGCACACCAACCGACTCAACGCCGCCGGCGAGTGGAT
>SKLD01000315.1 GCA_007123395.1 Opitutales bacterium | reverse complement strand
CCGGGGAGACGGCTTCACCGCCTCCATCCGCCTGCGGGACCTCGCCGGTGCAGAGTTTCTCACCGCCGGGCCGCACTATTGGCGCATCCGCGCGCGCGATTCGCGCTACAGCCACTCCGCATGGAGCGACGGGCTGCACTGGTTTACATACCCCAGCCGCTTCCAACGCTGGCGCTACACCGAGTTCGCCCACCGCGATTACATCGACAGCTCCGTAAGCGGACCGCTCGCCGATGCCAACCGCGACGGCGTGCCCAACCTGCTGAAATACCTCCACGGCGCTCCGCCCGGCGAAGGCAAAGCCGGCGAACGTCCCGTTTCCGTCATCGTGGAAGACGGCGGTGAACGCTACCTCGGTATCGAGTTCATCCTACGGCGCGACCACGGCCTTGATCTCCGCTACGAGGCCTCCGTCGATGCCGTCAACTGGTTCCCGACCGTCGGCACCCTCGAAATCCTCGAAAACCTCGACGCCGAGACAGACCGCGTCCGCTTCCGCGAGCTTGAACCCATGACCAACGACCGCCGCTTTATCCGGCTCAAAGTTGACACTCCTTAAGCCAAGAGCCGCAAACTTCCGATCAAACGTTTCGCGCGGTTGACTTTCAGGCGCAGCTTTTCGCTCAGGAACTTTTTCGTTTCCGCTACTCGTTTGACAGCGCCGGTCTGGCACCGCGCGCCATGCCCGCACACAAAGAGGCCTCCGCTGATGAGCGGAGGCCGGTGGTGCAAAATCGACTAAGCGCCGGGGCTTACGTCCCTTCTTATTCGAGCTTGCGCGCAAGATCGCCCCGCACCCAGTCGCGCAGAAGCTCCGTTTCGTAGAAAAACGTGTCGGAGGCCCCCGGCGAACGCAGCCGGTGCATAAACGAAATATCGCGCAGGTTTTCGCTGCCCTCGAGGATTACGTTGCCGTCCGCGTCTTTCACCATGTAGTTGAAGACAAGCCGCGGCGGGTATATGTGCTCGACATAGCGGATGTCTTGGTTGTGACGGTTGCGCCAGGGCTGAATGTCGCCCGCCATATCTATGTCCGTAAACTCAAGGACCAGCGTGCGGTCGCCGAGAATGTGTATGATACGCGGCGCGAGGTTGCGCTGAAGCTCGCGTTCAAAGATCGGTTGTGTGCGCTCCTCGCTCATGCCCGACACCGAGAAATCGCGGAACGATTTCGGGTCGACAAACGAGACCTCCAGCGTGGCCGCTGCCAGCACGGGGATGAAAGCCAATGCG
Source organism: Opitutales bacterium (assembly GCA_007123395.1). GTDB lineage: Bacteria > Verrucomicrobiota > Verrucomicrobiia > Opitutales > Oceanipulchritudinaceae > SLLG01. Next base: position 2,880 of record SKLD01000315.1, on the reverse strand, counting down.
GCGGTTAGGAATTTCATTTTCATGGCATTTGGGTTGTTGAGGTTTTGGCAGGGGTGGAAAAACCGTCGGTTACGGAATACAACTGTTAACACCAAAAGGATACACCTTTCAGCGCATTTTGCCAACATTTCCGCCTGTTTGAGGCACCGGAGCGGTGCCCTATTTCTCGAAAACCATTGCCGCCCAGTCCCCTTTCGACGTTACACGAGCCCCTTCCAGTCCGGGTGTTCGCCCACGCGCTTCACCAGTGCCTTGATCTCCTGCGCCCTGTCCTTGGGGCAAACGAGCGTGGCGTCGTCCGTCTCGATGACAATGAGATCCTCCGTCCCGAGCACGGCGAGGAGGCGCTTGCCGGAGCCAATGACGATGTTGCCCGAGCCTTTATGCACGAGCGCCCCGCCCTTCACGGCATTCTCGTCGTCGTCCAACTCGCTGTGGCGCGCCACCGCCGGCCACTCGCCGACATCGTCCCAGTCGAACGAAGACTCCACCACCCGCACCGTCTCCGCCTTCTCCATGATAGCGTAGTCGACGGAAATCTTTTCGAGGCCCGGATAGTGCTTTTCCAGCAGCGGGCCGAGGTCCTCGCCCGCGCGCAGCCCGTCGCCCACGGCCTCGAGCGCCTTCCAGAGATCCGGGGTGAAGCGCGCGAAACAGTCCGCGATCACCGGCGCGCGCCAGAAAAACATCCCTGCGTTCCAGTAATAGCCGCCCGCCTTCACATAGTCGCGGGCCGTCGCTTCATCCGGCTTCTCCTTGAAGGCCTCCACCGCGTAGACCGGTTTGTCGCACGCACGGTCCGCCTCCGCGCCGCGGCGGATGTAGCCGTAGCCCGTCGCCGGATAGGTCGGCTGGATGCCCACCGTCACGAGAGCATCCGAACCCTCGGCGGCGGCGAACGCTGCATCCAAATCGCGCTGAAACGCCGCATGGTCGTGGATGACATGATCCGCCGGCAGCATTGCAAAGGCCGCTTCCGCGTTCTTGTGCGCCACGAGGACCGCCGCCAAGCCGACCGCCGCCGCCGTGTCCCGCCCCACCGGCTCGGCCACCACATTCTCCGGCGGCACCGTGGGACAGCACTCCACCACCGCGTCGCGCTGCTCCACGTTCGTGATGATGAACACGTTTCCCGGCGGCACTAGGTCCCCCAGCCGGTCAATCGTCTGCGTGAGCATCGGCTTGTCGCCCACGATGGGCAGCAAGTGCTTCGGCCGCGCCAGACGGCTCTGCGGCCAGAAACGCTCCCCGCGCCCACCGGCCATAATCACAACATAGCGCTCTTTACTCTTGGACATCCCTCCAATCTTGCCCGCTCCGCCGAAACCGCAACCGCAATCCGACCTGCCGCCGCACGCAGAGGAGTAAAGACAACTCCTAAATAAATTTGTTGACGGAATAAAACTGTTCAGCGTTATAAAAGTTGACACGCTGTCCCGCCGAAGCTCAGAGAGCGAAAGGGAAGCGCCCGCCCGCGCCAGCGGGGGCATTCCGAAATTGCGAGCGCTGCTTGCAGCGGTGCTGAAGGGCACCGTTGGCGCGGGCTTTGGGTCGTCGCGATGCCGTGGGATGAATCCCTACGACAAAAATAAATTATTGCAGAATTATACTACTTAACTTAACCCAGCTCTGAAATAAATTTATTGACAAGCCGACGCGCCAATCAGGTGTGTGATCACGGACTTTCTCGCGGAGTGAGCAAAGCCGTTGAAGAGCGTTTGCGGCTTAGCCAAGTTGCTTTCCATTCAATGAAGCTTTGTCACGAGCGCAGCGAGTAGCCCCCCCAATCAGGTGACTCACCTGATTTCGGGTTGCCAAGCGCCTCCGCCTCCCCAGAGTTTTCCGTTTTTCACGGAGAGGTGACAGAGTGGACGAATGTGCCTGACTCGAAATCAGGTGAGCCCGCAAGGGTTCCGGGGGTTCGAATCCCTCCCTCTCCGCCATTTAAGCGGGCTTGACAGCGATTCGGGGAATCGTGGCATACTTCAAGAATGACGTAAAAAGGGGGCAAAACGGGGCAGAATCCGAAAAAGCACCTGACCCCAGCTCAGGTTCACAAACGAAAAAACTACCGGCTGTCGCCGGAGGAAAAAGCGGATGCGCGGGAAGCGCTATCGCTCTTGGCGGGTTCCGGCGTCACGCTGGCGGAATGTGTGCGGATTGCATTGCATATCCGCGGGACGAGAGTGGCGGCGGAGAGATCGGTGCCGTTCGGGCAAGCGATGTCGGAATTTCTCGAAGCGGTTCGCGGGAGCGGGCGGAGGGAGAAGATGGTGCAGTATTACGTTTGGATGAGGGCGTCGGCTTCGGACTGCGTTAGGTTGTAGGGAAGCTCTTGGGTGCTTTCGAGGTGCTCAACGAAGTCTCGGATGGCATCGAAGGTCGCGCGCGGTGCGCTGCGGCGCATCGTAATTGGGCGTGGTGCGCGCGGCCATGGTTGCCTCCGACCCGGGCTCCGGACCGGCCTCCGACCCGGACGGGTCTACGCCCCGGAGGAACAGGTCTACGCCCCGGAGGGCGGCGCGGGCGAAGAGCGGAGCGATGCGCTTGAAGGCCGCGCGGTTGACGAGGCCGCCCATGTTGGTTTCAGACCCGGTGACGGTGCCGCTTGCGTCATCGACGTGGAAGGTCGGCGAGAAGCGGCGGGAGGTGCGGTCGGTGATGGCGTTGCGTCCGGCGCCGGTCCATTCGACCTTCGCGCGGACGCCGCCCGTCTTTGGGTCGGATCCTGCCCAGTAGAAGCGGACCGGCCATGCGGTCGCTTCGCGGTCGTCGTGGTTGAGGTCGAAGTAAGGCCGGTCTTCGAGTCCCTTGGCAGCAAGCGCGAGGCGCTTGCGGAGGAAGTTTTCGAGGGTTTGCGCGGTGCGCTGGTCGACGTTG
>SKLD01000183.1 GCA_007123395.1 Opitutales bacterium | reverse complement strand
GCGGATGCGGCTTCCGTTGCGACAACAACGTTGTCCGCACCCACCGTTTCCCCGTCGGCAAAGGTCACCTTGCCGTTCTCAATCGCCACGGCGGTCCGGTTGCAGCGAATACGGTTCACGGGAAGTCCGGATGCAAGTTGACGGGGTATGGCCTCCATTCCTTCCGCCGGAAGAACAGCCTCTCCCTCCGCGAACATTTTGAAGACAAAGTCGAGCAGTCGGCTGGAACGTGTGAGGCCCGGATCCAGAAAGACGCCCCGGAAGAACGGACGCAGAAATGTCTCCAGCATCGTTTCGGAAAAGCCGCGCGCGCGCAGCGCTTCCTCCGCCGACTGCTCGGGCGCGGCGAGCAGAGTGTCGATGCTTTGACGGCAGACTTCGCGCTTCCAGCGCAGTATGCGCAGCTTGTCCAAAAGGCTTCCCGCCGGGCTCATAAGCGTTGGAAGCAGGTCGGAGGGCCGGCGTAGCGGATCGCCCAGGCGAGACCAACCGGAAGCGGAGAGCACCCGCGCGCCCGGCGCAAACGACCGCAGACCAAGCGCAGAATAATCAAGGACCGCGCGGGCCTCCGGGTAGGCCGTGAGCAACACTTGAAATCCGTGATCGAGGAGAAAGCCGTCAACTTGGTCGGTTTTCACGCGCCCGCCCACGCGCGCCGAGGCCTCAAAAAGGATCCAGTCATGGTTTGCCGCCTCCAGCACGCGGGCGCATGCGAGGCCCGAAACCCCACCGCCGACAATAATGGTTTGGCACCGGTGCATGAAGGTAGGAGTTACAAGACGGCTGCTGCTTTTGCAACGACCCTTTGTTGTTTGCGCAGAAGACGTGCGGCGCGACTTTCGCTTGCCCGTCCAACTGCACTCTTCCAAGGGTTGGGCATGGAAAATGGCGCCAAGGTTGCGGAATACTCTTCAGATACAGCCCGCGCGGGTTGGTTTGCCCGCCTCTTCCCTAGTCTCGCCTTCTATGCCAAGGTCGCTCCGGTTGTCCTGCGCAACGCCCGCGAGGCCAAGCGAGGCCGCTTCGACCGGGCCATGTGGCGCTCCGGAAGTGTCAGGGTGCTCCGCGCCTTTGAACGCTGCGGCGTTCCTGTTTCTTTCGAGAATTTGCGTGTCCTCGGGCAGGTGGAAGGTCCGTGTGTCTTCGTCGGCAACCATATGAGCACGGCCGAGACCTTTCTTCTCGCCGCCTTCATCAGCCCTTACCGGCCGATCACTTTTGTCGTCAAGCGGCAGCTTGTGGAGTATCCCGTCTTCAAACACATCATGCGCGCCTGTGATCCCGTCGTCGTCAGCCGGGAGAATCCCAAGGAAGATTTCCGCGTCGTCATGGAAGAAGGATGTGAGCGCCTCCGCTCCGGTGTCTCGGTGGTTGTCTTTCCGCAGCGTACCCGCTCCGCCCTCTTTTCACCGGATGATTTCAACACGATTGGTGTCAAACTTGCCCGTCGCGCCAGTGTCCCCGTCATTCCCCTTGCCCTGAAGACGGACGCTTGGTCGAACGGTCGTTTCCTCAAAGACTTCGGCCCCCTCGTGCCCTCCCGGCCCGTTCACTTCGCTCTGGGCGCACCCCTCCCGCCGGATCTCCGCGACCGCGAGGCGAATCAAGTCGTCATCGACTTCATCCAAGGCAAACTCCGGGAATGGAACCATTGACCTTTGCCAATCCTTCATTTATCTCAGAGCTATATAAAACCGTGCGTATACACATTCATTCTATGGGAGAAATATTAGTATTTCCCAATTGTTAAGTTGAATACCATTAAGCATCCAATGATTATTTTCGACCTACGGGATGCGGCGGTTTTCAAGGTCGGCCTGCCGAAACGATTGGCAAGATGACTTGCCGGCAAGGCGGCTGTGCTGTCGTCTGACGGGCATCAATGGAAAGCGTCGAAGAATCCGCGTTCGCGCGTCCGGGGTGGGCCGTGTGGCTGCAAGCAGCCCGTCCGAAGACACTCGCGGCGGCGGTGGTCCCAGTCGGCGTGGGGTCCGCGCTCGCTGCGGGTTGGGGTTACTTTCAGGCGTTTCCTGCCGCTGTTTGTCTGGTCTTCGCTCTTCTTGTCCAAGTCGGGACGAATTACGCGAACGACTATTTTGATTGCGTGAAAGGGGCCGATACGCCGGAGCGTGTGGGGCCGGTGCGCGCAGTTGCCTCTGGGAAGGTGTCCGGCGTGGCCATGCGGCGCGCGACAGGCACGGTGTTCGTCTGCGCCTTTTGCGCCGGTCTGTGGCTTATCCCGTACGGGGGGTGGATTCTTCTGCCCATCGGCATCCTTTGTATACTCTGCGGGTTCGCCTACACCGGTGGTCCCTTCCCGCTTGCATACAACGGGTTGGGGGAGGTGTTTGTTCTCGTTTTCTTCGGCTTCGTCGCTACTGGGGGAACCTTTTTTGTCCAGGCGGGCGGCTTTCCGGTGATCGACGGGGTCTCGTCGGCCTTGGCGGCGGTTGCCTCTGGAACGGGAGTCGGTTGTCTTGCCTGCACAATCCTTGTCGTGAACAACCTGCGCGACCGCTTCACCGACGCTCCTGCAGGAAAGCGGACTCTTGCGGTGCGATTCGGACGGCGTTTTTCCGAGCTCGAGTATGTTTTTTTGGTGGCCGCGGCCCTTTTGGGGTCACTCGGGCTCGCAGTGGTGTTCGGGCATACGGCGGTCGCACTGCCATGGCTCCTGTCGCCGTTGTTCGTGAAGCATTGGATACGGTTGCGAAGAGCGCAGGCTCCGGATGACTGGGCACGGTTGCTTACCGGAAGTGCTGCCGCACTCCTCCTTTACGGTGTTCTGACCGTTGCCGGAGTGCTTTGGACTCTTGTAGATTGAGGGACAGGAGAGTCGACGGGAACCTTCGAAGCATGAAAAAAGGCACGCCCTTGTCGGGGCGCACCTTGGAAAGGCACCGTGCAGCCGAGTGTGATCAGCCGAGGGCTTCTATCTTCCCTTTGAGGGCTTCTTTTTGGACAAGACCAACCGCTTGATCCTTTAACTCGCCCCCCTTGAATAAGAGGATTGTCGGGATAGCGCGCACATTGAATTTCTGTGCCAATGCTTGATTGTCGTCCACGTTAACCTTCGTGATCTTCACGGCGTCACCCATTTCGGAGGCGAGTTGCTCGAGAATCGGGGCGATCGTTCGGCATGGGCCGCACCATGGTGCCCAGAAGTCGACGACGACCGGAGTAGCGCTGTCGCGGATGGTCGCGTCGAAGTTGTTTTCGTTGAGATCGGTTATTCCTGCTGCCATTGTTATTTGCTGTCTGTCTCGTATTGTGATGTACAAGGTTTTTAAAGTCTGGTTGACCGTAAGAGCTACTCAGTTGGACGATTCTTGTGCAAAAGCTCGACGATCTCGCCGGGATCGGATTCTTCCAGTTCACGACCGCGTTTTTTTAAATCCTCGAATGTCTTGACCAGCGTCTCCGTCATTTTGTCGTGGGTCTCCTCTGAACCGCCGAACACGGAGAACTTCTCCGCGCGCGTAATCCGTTTGTGCCCGTCGTCGTTGTCCAAGCCCACTCCCAGGAGGTGAGCGCGAATAGTCTGTCCATTGTTTTCAACGGGTCGCATTTTTCCACTGTCGAGGAACGCGCTCGTTTTTTCAAGCGCGGTGTTCGGGTTGCCGTTCGTTACGCGCGCAGATGGGAATCCTCTACCTCGGAAGATCCGCGTTTCCGCAGAGACCGGCATATCGAATTGCCCGCTCCGTGTCCGGGCGAAAATACCAATACGTCCTTTGAAACAGCGAAAGCCCTTCGGCTTTATGACCGGGCGGCTCCTGGACCGTACACCGCCCCGTCTCATTGGGTCGATGCCAACGAAACGGGCTGGGCGAGACCGATATTCTTCCAGGTAACGCATGTTCCGGTGCCCCGCTTTGCTCCAGGCACGCAAGTCTGGAAATATGTCATCACCCGAGTCTGCGGCATAGAGGACACTTTCGTTGAAATAGAATGAATAGGGTCTTTTGGTTAAATTATATAGATATGATCTATAACACTCTTGACAAAATGATGCAACAGCGAATTTTGGCGGTATGTCAGAGCGAATCAAAATTGATGGCCCCGGCGTTTACCACATCACCTCGCGGGTGGTGCAGAAGCGGCGGTTGCTGGGGGAGGTGCAGCGCGAGGTGTGGGTG
>SKLD01000270.1 GCA_007123395.1 Opitutales bacterium | reverse complement strand
TCCTTCAGCGAAGGACATAGCGGAGGCCCTCGCGTACTACCGTCTGCTCATGCTCGGGAAGGGAGCGGGCGCAAAGGGCGACGGCACGGGCGGGCGGATCGACCCGGCGGCACTGCTGGAGGCGGTGAAGAACGGCGGGGAGCTGCAGCCGCACGAACTGCTGCGGTTGCGTGCGCGGTTTCTCACGGAGGGCCGTGCGCTCGGAACGCGTGATTGGCTTGAACACGGAGAAGGGGCGCGTGTCCTTGCCAAGCTGAAGCGTCCGCCTCCTAGCCGCCCAGTCGACGTGCTCGACAATGTGGATCTGGCGGTGGCGCGTTCACGGGCGGGGTACTGTGCCCTTGAGCATCCCGGGGAGTGACACCCGTTGCCGCCTGTGCAGCCGTTCAGGGTTATTCCGGCAAAGCAGGATTAATAACTGATTACTTTAAGCCCGTCCAAGCGGCGGAAGTGCGCTTCATTGTTCGTCACAAGGGGGAGCTGCAGAACCACGGCAGTGCTACCGATAAGTAGGTCGAAGTCGCCGATCAGTTGACCGGCCACGCGCAGGGAGCGGCGGAAAACCGCGGCTTGCCGTGCGATGGCGTCGTCGACGGGGGTCCACGGTAGGTTTCGGATGAATCGCTCGCCCTTGGCCGTCGTCTCGAATCCCTCGAGAAACTCTGTCGCGGTGATGACCGAAATGCGGAACCGCGTGCCCGCACGTTCGTTCAGGAATTCCCGCGCCGGTCCGTTTCTCCGTTTCTTGAATTCGCGCTGCAGGTCGATGAGGAATGTTGTATCGAGAATCACTGGGATCTCCAGTGGCTCGGGGAGACACGGGGAGGTTCGTCTCGGCGTTCCGCCAAGTAATCGAGTTCCGCCCGCGACGGAGCACCGCCGGCTTCAAAGAGTGCCGCCGTCTCTTCGAGGATGGAGGCTCCGGTGCTCGGCTCCGGTGAGAAGCGTGCGCGCCGGACCACCGACGAGAACGACTCATTCCCGCGCTTGGCGCGTTTCAAGCGTTCGTAAGCGTCCAGCTCCAAACTGATCGTCTTTGTGGCCATGCATGGAGTCATGCATGAAATTTCAGTGGAGTCAAGAAACAACTATAGTTTTCCGATGCATACTTCGGCTTGCAAATGTCATCCCGTCGCGCTTCGGAACCGCCCCCTTTCCGAACCTCAGCAGCCTGTAATTTGCCAAAGCGTCCGCGGTGTCCTTCGCCGCCGGGAAGTCGGCGGCCAGCGCCCGGCAGAGGGAGTCGTCCCCCACCAAGGCCTTCGTGCAAGCCTAAATTTCTTCAAGATATATAAGATGGTGTTGCGCCCGTGGCGCGTCAGAACCCCTCTTCGCCGAGGGCGAAATTGATTTGGTCGATGTCGGCGAAGGAGAGAGCGTCCATTACTTTGATGACTTGACGGTGGGGGGTACCGTCGGCGGGGGCGATGGTGACAATGGCGTCGACGCGGTTGGCTTCGCTGGCTTCGCGGAAGCGGTTGAGCATGGCGGCGAGTTCGGTGAAGCGGGGGGCGTCGGGCCGGTCGTAAGCGAACTCATTGACGATGACCTGCCCCTCGGCGGTGATTTCGATGATCTGCTCGTCGGGCATTTCCACAGGGTCGGTTTGCTCCACGAGGCCGGGGAGTTGGAAGGAGATGTCGGCTTCGGCGCGTTCGAGCGAGCTGGTCACCATGAAGTAGATGAGCATGAGGAAGACCACGTCGATCATCGGCGCGATGGGAATGTTCGGGCGGATTTCCCTCTTTTTGCGGCGACGGGGCATGCGGACTCAGAAGGCTTGGTAGGTGCCGTAGATCACATTAAAGGCGCCCGCCTCGGCGCAGGCTTCGAGGACGCGGCGGATTTCGCGGAAGGGCATTTCGCGCTCGGCGCGCACGTAGATGTCCATTTCAGGATCGTTCGCCACCGCTTCACGCACGCGACGCTGTAACTCCTCAAGGGTGACAGCTTGGGCACCGACGTAGAGCACGCTCCCGCCCCCCTCGTCAAAGCCGATGGAGACCGTGCCGCGCGAGCCGAGATCCTCGGGCACGGCGCTGCGCTCCGACTCCGGCAGTTCGAGTTCGACGCGGTCTTCGCGCGCAAGGGTGCTCACGGTCATGAAGAAGACCAACAGCAGGAAGACCATGTCGATCATGGGCGCCATCTGGAAATCTTCCTCCGGCTGTTCGACCTTCCTGCGCTTCATGATCCGGGGATTGAAGTGATCCCGCGCGAGGCGTCAACAATAGCGGGTCTGCGGTAATTGTGCGGTGGCGGAGTGGCAGACGATGCGATTTTCCGCAAGCATCGGCTTGACCGCCGCGCCAGGAAGCCTGAGCATCCAGCCTCTTTTGTTAAGCGGCGGGCGTAGTTTAGTGGTAAAACCCCGGCCTTCCAAGCCGGTGATGGGGGTTCGATTCCCCCCGCCCGCACCATCCCCCGCCAGCCCGCATAAACACTGAAAAGCGGGCTTTTTCGTGTCCGGAAAACGGGGTGAAGTTCACACAAAGTTCACACACCCTCGGCAAGTCTCAGGGCGCGCATTTGGTCCATTTGCCCCGCCCGTCCTATGCGCGCTTCCCCGGCGGCGTGCCGGCCTCAGCCTCCGCCATACGGCCCGCTTCCGGTCTTCCGGCGTTGGTAGTCCGCCATGATCTCCCAAATACCGTGGTAGGCATGGAGCTTGTCCGTCTGTCCCGGCGTCCGCCCGATCTCGCCCTTGAAGTTCGGGTAATCGAGGTCTTGCGCGATCTCCCGCATCAACGCTTCGAGGGTCTCGCCCGTGATGCACAGGCGCGCCGGGTAATCCCCCTGCGGTGTGTCGATCACCGCACACTCGCCAAGCAGCGCGCCCCACCGCTCGCGGAGGGCTTCGAGGTCTTCACGGCAGCGCGCGCGAATCTGGACCGGGTGTTCCGCGTCCATCTCCGGGCGGCGGGTGATGCTGAAAAATCCGTGTCGGGTGAATAGCCACATGCTGTGCTCGCTTTTGGGTTTGAAGATGCGGTCTGTCTCCTCATGGCAATGATCGCTCTGTCCGGTTCGGCTCACGCGGCTTCTCCAAGGCCTGAGCAGTGATTGCCGTTGAGCTGCTCAACTCCGCTTCAATCGTATATACGCAGGTTGATTGTTTTCAGGAACATTACGGCAAGATAAATTTCCAAATTTCGCTTTTGCCAGCTTTATGTAGTTCCGGATGGGATACTCGTCCGGCAACAGAGCCTGTGTATGTCGCGATTTTTCATTTTGCTAGCGAAAAAAGTCGCAATTTTGCCTTGCGAATTCGGCGCAAAATAGCGTATGCTTGTCTCGAAGTTTCCAACATACATAGGAAACTTTTCTTCTGTTTTAGGGGGAATCATTGAAGCGAGCCGAGTTGGGGAACTCGGCTCGCTTTTTTGTTGCCTTTTCGGAGGTAAGCGTCGCATCCCATGAGGACACGTTAATCAAAATTCAACTCCAAGACCATGTCCCCGAATATTAAGAGAAAGACCGTTTATCTGATCGCCAACGGCGACCTGCGCCAGAGCGCCAACGAAGTGTGCTGGCCCGCGCAGGAAGCGATGGAAAAGACCATCACGCAGCGGGTGAAAGAGCAGGGCTATCGCCTGAAGCGTGCGCATCCCTTCAAGCCCGCGCTCAAGCACGGCTTCATTGGAAGCCAACGGGAGGGCATGGATGTCTTCGCCAAGCTCGACCGCGACGCGCCGCTGATCGTCGCGGAAAGCGTGTGGCAATACAGCCACCACTTGCTGCACGGTCTCGTCGACCACCGCGGTCCGATTCTCACTCTCGCGAACTGGTCGGGAACGTGGCCGGGCCTCGTCGGCATGCTCAACCTCAACGGCTGTCTGACGAAGGCGGGCGTGCGCTACAGCACGCTGTGGAGCGAGGATTTCAGCGATGAATTTTTCCTCAAGGGCCTCGCGAAGTGGCTCAAAACCGGAAGTGTGACCCACCGCGTGACCCACGCCGCGCCACTCGCCAAGTGCGCCGTGCCGAAAGCGGCGAGCGCGCTGGCGAAGAAGCTCGCTGAGGTTCTGCGCCGCGACAAGGCCATCATGGGCGTCTTCGACGAGGGCTGCATGGGCATGTACAACGCCATCATCCCGGACGAACTGCTGTTCTCCACCGGAGTCTACAAAGAGCGGCTCAGCCAGAGCGCGCTCTACGCCGCCATGCGCGATGTGCCGGATGCCGAAGCGCGGGCGGTGTACGACTGGCTCGTCAAGAAGGGCATCACTTTCCACTACGGGAAGGACGAGGCCGAGGATCTGACCGAGGCGCAGGTGCTGGAGCAGTGCCGCATGTATATCGCGGCCTGCCGCATTGGCGACGAGTTCGGGTGCGACGCCATCGGCATCCAGTACCAACAGGGGCTCAAGGACCTCTGCCCGGCGAGCGATCTTGTCGAGGGTATCCTCAATAACAAGCAGCGCCCGCCCGTGAAGAATGCCGCCGGCAAGACCATCCGCGCGGGACAGCCCTACACCCACTTCAACGAAGTCGATGAATGCGCCGGACTCGACGGTATCTTCACCCAGCGCGTCCACGCCGCCCTCGGGCAGCCGCCGGAGAACACGCTCCACGACTTGCGCTGGGGCGACCACGACCAAAGCGGCACGACTGATGAGTTCGTGTGGGTCTTCGAGATCAGCGGCGGCGCTCCTCCCGCGCACCATGTCAAGGGCTACAAGGGCACGCACGGCCACCGCCAGCCGCCCATGTATTTCCGCCTCGGCGGGGCGACCTGTTCAGGCGTGGCCAAGCCGGGTGAGATCGTCTGGAGCCGCGTCTTCGTCGAAAAGGGCAAGCTCAAGATGGACCTCGGCCGCGCCAAGGTCATCGGCCTGCCCGAAGAAGAGACCCGCCGCCGCCTTGAATCGACCACACCGCAATGGCCCATCATGCACGCCGTTACCTACGGCGTCTCACGCGACCAGATGATGGCCCGTCATCAAGCCAACCACCTGCAAGTCGCCTACGCGAAGAGTGCCGAAGAAGCTGACCAATGTCTCTACGCCAAGGCCGCCCTCGCTGCCGAGTTGGGACTTGAGGTCTTTCTCTGCGGCACCAAGGCAGACGGCAAACCGTTCTGAAACGCACAGGGGCGGGCGCTTCCTTCGAACGAAGGCCGCCGCGCCGAGTGAACCGCGCCTCCCTCGGCGTTTCCTCCGATCCCCGGTCCGGCAATCCGCACCGGCACTAACGACTTCGCGCCGGGCACCTCTTGCGCCGGATGCCGTGGAGTCCATCCGCATCGCTCAAGAATGGTAGGGGACGATGTCTCCCAAGCAGCTCTAAGCGCTGGCTTCCCATGTTTCATGAATGCCTGGCAATATAATTTTCTCCGAGACAGTTAACCCCATTGATGGTAAGCAAAAGGATTAGATAATTCTCAAATAAAGTATCTTATGCGGTTAATAAAAGCTCAGAGAAATTTATTTTCCGTCTGATTGTGTAATCCGGAGGGATTGGGCAGTCTTTCTGTGCAGAGAGCCGGTAACCCGCGCTGACGGTGGTTTCTGCATCGTCAATTGGTTCATTTTTTCCGGTTCCTCCGCGGGATTCACTGCGTTCGTGGAACGCGTGAGGTCTTCCCTCGAGGCGCATGACTTGGTTGAGCAGATCAGGCGAATCCGCAGGCAGCCGTAAGACGGATTGTATTTCGCTCCGCGTTTCGCCGCGGGCACCGAGGCATGCCATTGCCATGGTCGTCTGTAGCGAATGGAGCGTCTTAGGGCGTCATTGCCCGATGCTTTGATTCGTCTTGATCGGCGTGGCGCAAACTGCAATGCTCGCGGGCATGAGTTTGTGGACTGCTATTGTTTTGATTGTCGGCATCGTTTTCGTCGCCGAGATCGTTCGTTCTGTCACCAAGGGCAAGGGATCCTCCAAGCGGCATGCCGCCCTTGAGGAGAAGATGAAGGCGCTCGAGGAGCGGATCGCCGGCCTTGAGAGCATCGCCGTCGAGCGCGACCGCGAGGCGAAGTTCCGCGACCTTGTGTGAAGGCAAAAAGAAAGCCGCCCGGCGGAACGGGCGGCTTGGCATGAAAGCGAAGTATTGTTCGCGGAGAGGCGTCAGGCCTTGGCCTTCTTATAGTTGGCCTCCACGGCGCTCCAATTGACGACGTTCCAGAAGGCTTCGATATAGTCGGGGCGCCGGTTCTGGTATTTGAGGTAATAGGCGTGCTCCCAGACGTCGAGCCCGAGAATGGGCGTGCCGCCGCAGCCGCCGTAGGATTCACCCATGAGGGGATTATCCTGGTTGGCGGAGGAGCAAACGCCGAGCTTGCCGTCCTTCACGCAGAGCCATGCCCAACCGCTGCCGAAGCGGGTCGTGGCGGCGTTGGCAAAGTCCTCTTTGAACTTATCGAAGCCGCCCAGCTCGCTCTCGATAGCCGCGCCGAGATCTCCGCCGGGGGTGCCCCCGCCGTTCGGGCCGATAACCTTCCAGAAGAGGCTGTGGTTGGCGTGCCCGCCGCCGTTGTTGCGCACGGCGGTGCGGATGGACTCGGGGACCTTGGAGAGGTCCGCGATGAGCGCGTTGACATCCTCGGGAGCGGAGACGCCTTCGCCGGAGAGGGCGTCGTTGAGCTTGGTGACGTAGGTGTTGTGGTGCTTCGAGTGATGGATTTCCATCGTGCGCGCGTCGATGTGCGGTTCGAGCGCGTCGTAAGCGTAATCGAGTTCCGGTAGTTTATATGCCATGTTATTCTTGATTGGTGTGTTAGCGTTTAAGCGATCCTAAAAGATGCGCCGCATCGGCGCGGCGTCAACTGTCGCGGCGCTTTAGAGCGAAATAGGCCTGAAGGATGTCGCGGCACTCGACCTCCATGACACCCGCGGTGATGTCGAGCGAGTGATTGAGGCGCGGAAGAAGGTGGAGCGCGGTGGCCCCGCCGAGGCAGCCCATCTTGGGATCGCGCACGCCGTAGACGACGCGCTCGAGCCGCGCCATGATGGCGGCGCCCGAGCACATGGGGCAAGGTTCCTTGGTCACGTAAAGCGTCGCGCCGTTGAGGCGCCAGTCGCCGATGACGTGGGCCGCCTTGGTGATGGCGAGCATCTCGGCATGGGCGGAGGGATCCTTGAGGCTGTCGACGTGGTTGTGGGCTCGTGCGACGACCTGCCCGCCATAGGCGATGACGGCGCCAACGGGGACTTCGTCGCGCTTCCATGCCTCAATGGCTTCATTGAAGGCCCACTGCATGTAGTAAGCATCGTCGCGCAGCAGTTCCGAGGGATAGCGCTTGGCGAAGGGGCATTCCAGTGGTTGGCGGGAGGATTGATCCATGGTTTTTGTGTGGCGGGCGACCTTCGGGGGCGGTGGCGTCGCTGGCAAGCGGAAGGTTTTTGGGTTGCGGCGCGGGCAGCGCGGGGAAGCATGTCCGCAATGCAGGCTTCCGACTTGTTTATGCTGCCCGGTTCGCTGCCGTTCGCGGAGCATTTTGACTCCGGTGCCGCGCCTTGGGCGTGGCTGCCGCGCATCGCCGAGGCCCTTGCGGCGCACGACTTCGCAAAAGCTTCGCGGCGGCCGGCTGTCCCGCCGGGGGTGACCGTGGAGGGGCCGGTCTATTTGCATCCGTCGGTCAAGCTGCCTCCCTTTTGTGTCATCCGCGGACCGGCTTACATTGGCGAGAACGTCGAGATCCGACCGGGCTGTTATGTGCGCGGTAATGTCATCGTCGGAGCGGGTTCGGTGCTCGGCAACTCGTGCGAATACAAAAACTGTCTTCTCATGGAAAACGTCGAGACCCCTCATTACAACTATGTGGGTGACTCGATCCTGGGCAATCGGGCGCACCTCGGGGCGGGGGCGATCTGCGCGAACCTTCGCCTCGACCGCCGTCCCGTCGTCATCCGCCTCGAGGGCGAACGCTATGAGACGGGCCTCGTCAAAGTAGGCGCTTTTCTCGGCGATGGGGCGGAAGCCGGGTGCAACAGTGTCCTTCAGCCGGGCACAATACTTGGCAAAGCGGCGGCCGTTATCTCCATGGCCTTTCATGGCTATCTTCCTGCGGGACGCATCGCCATGGCCTCGCAGACCACGCGTATCCTCCCGCGGCCCGGTGCGGGTGGAACGGCTTGAGGGGCGGCAGTGCATGGGCCGGATGACGGCAGCCCACGGCCATCCGCCGGTTCGCAGGGGGTGAGCGAAGGTCCGCATTATGGCGGCTCTCCGCTTGCAGTGAGCGCCTGCTGTCCTCAGTCCGCGGTGGCGGCCCGGCAGAGGCGGTCGTTGATGGAATCGCCGAGCGGTGAAGGCTGGGCTCGCTCGATGTGGATGCGTGCGAATCCGCCGGCGTCGAGTCGGCGGAGGAGGGCGTAGAGATTGCGCGCAACTTCGGCAGGGTCGCCCGACTCGGAGAGCCAGAAGACTGCCGCCGGGTCGCCGCCGCCGCCGGCCCTTTCCGCCCGCCTCTGGAGGACCACGGCCTCGCCTGCGTGGGCAGCAGGAACCTCTCCGTAATCGAAGAGCGCGGCGGGCGTCGCCGGGCTGTAGTGGCGGGCGAGCATGCCGGGGGCCTCGACGGCGCCCATTGCCGCTGGGGAGGGATCGGGCGGGGCCTCTTCGACGGGTTCGCCGAGGGCTTTGGCCAAGTCATTGCGGCTGAGGCTGCCGGGGCGGAGGATACGGGCGGTGCGGCCCGGGGCGAGGGCGATGATGGTGGATTCGATGCCGATGGAGCAGGGTCCGCCGTCGAGGATGAATGGGATGCGGTCGCCCAGCGACTCCGCGACGTGTTGGGCGGTGGTGGGCGAGATATAGCCGAAGGGGTTGGCGCTGGGGGCGGCGAGGGGGATCCCGGCGGCGGCGAGGAGGCGGCGCGCAGCGGGGTGGGCGGGCGAGCGCAGGGCGACGGTCGCTTTGCCTGCCGTGACGATGGCGGGGACAACGTCGCGCTTCGGCAGGACCATGGTCAGCGGACCCGGCCAGAAGACGGCGGCGAGGCGCAGGGCGCGGGCATCGAAGCGGGCGAGGCGCTCCCCGGCGGCATGGTCTGGCACGTGGACGATGAGGGGATCGAGGAGGGGTCGGCCTTTGACATCGAAGATCCGTCGGCAGGCGGCTTCGTCGAGGGCGTTGGCGGCGAGCCCGTAGACGGTTTCCGTGGGGATGGCAACGAGCCCGCCGGCGCGCAGCATCGCCGCGAGTTTAGCGAGATCGGGCGGGGAGTCCGTACAAAAGGAAGCGACCCGGTTGCCGGAGGCGGGGGTCGCTTGGCGGTTGCGGTCGGGCACGACAGGCGTGCGGCGCGGTGCCCCTACTTGACGAGGAGGAGGTGCCGCGCGCGCTTGATCGTCTTGGTGATGTGGCGCTGCTGGATGGCGGTAAGGCCGGTAATGCGGCGCGGGAGGATCTTGCCGGTGTCGGTCACAAACCGCGAAAGTTCTTCGGTATCCATGTGCGTGAGCGCCATGGGATCCTTGCGCTCGGGGCGCGTTGCTGTGTTTTCCGTGGTCATAAACGGAGCAAAATCAGCAATGCGTCCGCGCGGCTCAAGCAAATTTTGCCGAAAAATCACGGTGGTTTGTTTGGACTTGATGCGCGGGGGGCCTATGCGCAAATTTGCTGGTTTTTCTATATGCAGGCGTTTCTTCAGTTATCCGGTGGCGTGCGGGCGGTGGCCGCAGTGCTGGCCGGCCTCGTGGTTTTCCTGATCTTCGACCAGTTCCACTGGTGGAAGCGGCACGACGAGTACATGTTCGGCATGATCGTGCCGTTTTTTGTGGGATTTGTGATCTTCGACCGCTGGCCCCGAATCTACCGCATTCTCACGGGCAAGCGTCTTGGGGAGAAGCCGGACAAGAACCTCGCCAAGTTTGAGGAGCGCATCGGGAAGACGGCGGACTCACCGGCTGACGGTGTGATCGTGAAGCTGACGACGGCTCTGGCATTTTGCGCGGTGCTGGGCGGGCTCGTTTTTTTCCTCTTCGGCTCGCTCTACCGTGCGATGGAAGGGGCTAATCTCGTCACCTCGACGGCCTACGCTTACGGATTTCCGGCGATCCTCCTTGGAACGGTGTTTTTGCTCTCGCGGCGAAACTCCGCCGAGGAGCCCGTGCCCTACCGCCACCGGCTCATCCTCACGGGCATGTTCCTCTTTCCGGCGCTGATCTGGATGCTCTCCGTGCCGATGTTCGACGTCCTCAACCGGGCGGTGAGCACGACGCTGATGAACCAAGTGGCGACCATTGTCTATCACACCTTCGATTTCCTCGGCTACGCCATCGTGCGCGAGGGCAGCGTGCTGCTCCTGCCCAGCGGCGAGGTCGGGGTGGAGGACGCCTGTTCGGGCATCCGTTCGCTTACGGCGTGCCTCTTCGCGGGCTCGTTTATCGGCGCGGTCTTCTTCGAGAGCTTCACGAAGAAGGTGGTCATGGTGGGCATGGCGATGGTGTTCGCCTTCATCAACAACATCCTGCGCAGCCTCTTTCTCACTGCCTACGCCTATGGCCTTGGGCCGGGCGCTTTGGAGGGAGACCTCTATTTCCTCGGCATGAATCTCGGCAACATCCATGACTTTACGGGCTGGGTCGTCCTCGGGCTGACAGTGGTTGTCTTGCTCATCCTCGTGAAGATTTTCTCTATCCGCCTTGAGTTCGAGATGGAACCCGCGCAGGGGGCAGGAGCCTCTGCCTGACGGGGCTGAACATTTCATGCCGCAACGGAGCGCGGAGGTCCGGGAGAATTGTCGGTTTTCGGGCTCGCGCGGGGGGCGGCGGGTCTTTTTCGTATCGCGGGAATCGGAGACCATTAGACCATGAAAGTGCTATTGCTGACCAATGAATTTCCCCCGCAGACCTACGGCGGCGCGGGGGTCCATGTGGACTACCTGAGCCGTGAGATGCGCAAGCTGGCCGCCGTTGATGTGCGCGCCTTTGGCAAGCAGCATGTGCGCGAGGACGGCTTCGAGGTGACGGGGTTTTCCGTCGACACCTCTGGCTACAAAGCGCCGAAGAACCTGCACGGCGTCTTCTCGGCGGCGCAGCGGGCGATCGACTTCAGCGCCGCGGGGATCGACGCCGACCTCGTGCATGTGCATACGTGGTACGCCCACATGGGCGGGATTGTGGCCAAGCTCTGCTACGGCATCCCGCTTGTCGTGACAGTTCACAGCCTTGAGCCCCTGCGCCCGTGGAAGCGCGAGCAGCTGGGCGGCGGCTACGATTTCTCTTCGTGGGTAGAGCGCACCACCATTGAGATGGCCGACGCCGTCATCGCCGTATCCGACGGCACGCGCAACGACATCCTGCGCCTCTTCGACGTCCATCCGAAAAAGGTGCACATCATCTACAACGGCATCGACACGGATGAGTTCCACAAGGGCGACGCCACGCCCGCGCTCTCCCGTTTCGGCATCGATCCGGACAAGCCGTATGTCCTCTTTGTCGGCCGCATCACGCGGCAAAAGGGCATTACCTATCTTGCCGAGGCCATCCGCTTCATGGACCGGGGTTACCAAGTCGTGCTCGCGGCGGGCGCGCCCGACACACCGGAGATCGCGGCGGAAATGAAGGCGCTCGTGGCGGCGGCTTCGAAGGACCGCGACGGGATCTTCTGGATCGACGAGATCCTCGACCGTGCCACGCTCATTCAACTATACTCAGGAGCGGAGGTTTTCTGCTGCCCGTCGATTTACGAGCCTTTCGGGATTATCAACCTCGAAGCCATGGCCTGCGAGACCGCCGTCGTGGGTGCCTGCGTGGGCGGAATTCCGGAGGTGGTCGTGCATGACCAGACGGGTTACCTTGTGCCCGTCGCGCAGGAACTTGAAGCGCCTTACCTGCCAGTCTCTCCGGAGGACTACGCGCGCGACCTCGCCGATCAGATCAACCGCCTCATGGCCGATCCCGGGCTGCGCGCGCGGTTCGCCGCCGCCGGGCGTGCTCGCGCCGTGGAACGCTTCGGCTGGCCGCGCATCGCGCAGCAGACACATGACCTCTACCAATCTCTCATCCGTAAATGAAACCGATTTCCAAATACGCGGGCCGCAAGCGCGCCGTCGTCGAACGGGTGACACCCGGCCTGCCCTGCGACGGCGGGATGATCAAGCGCCCGGAGGGCACGGAGGTTACCGTGCGCGCGCATGTCTTCGCCGACAGCCATGACGTTGTGACGACCGTCTTCCGCTGGCGGCGCGCGGGCGAGAAACACTGGCAGGAAGCGCGCATGCACGCCCAGCCCAACGACGAATTCACCTTTCCATGGCGGCCGCCGGAGATCGGCCTCTACGAATACCGCGTGGCGGCGTGGACCGATGCCTTCGCCTCGTGGCAGGAGGGTTTTGCGAAGAAGGCGGACTCGGGCCAGTCGCTCGATGTGGAGTTCGCCATCGGGGCGGGGCTCGTTGCGGCGGCGGCGGACCGGGCCTCGGGGGACGACGCCAAGCAGCTCAAGGCCTATGCCGATTTCCTCGGCGATGCCGAACGCGACTGGAATCAGCGCGTGCAACTCGCGCGCGGCCGCGGACTGGCCGACCTCGTGGGCGCGTGGCCCGACCGCGAATTGGAAGTCGAGGGCGGTATCCTGCGCCTCCTCGTCGAGCGCTGGCGGGCGCAATTCAGCACATGGTATGAGTTTTTCCCGCGCTCGTGCAGCGACGACCCGCACCGCCACGGCACCTTCGCGGACGCCGCGCGGCGCCTGCCGGAGATCGCCGCGATGGGCTTCGATGTCGTCTACTTGCCGCCCATCCACCCGATCGGCCGCGCCTTTCGCAAGGGGCGCAACAACGCCCTCGAGGCCGGCCCCGACGACATCGGCAGCCCGTGGGCCATCGGCGGTGAGGCGGGCGGCCACAAGGCGGTCAACCCCGACCTCGGCACGCTCGATGATTTCCGCGCCTTCATCGACGCGGCCGCCGCCGAGGGCCTTGAGGTCGCCATCGACATCGCCTTCCAGTGCTCGCCCGACCACCCCTACGTGAAGGAGCATCCGCAGTGGTTCCGCTGGCGTCCGGACGGAACCGTGCAATACGCGGAAAACCCGCCCAAGAAGTACCAGGATATTCTGCCCTTCGATTTCGAGTCGTCCGACTGGCAGGGGCTTTGGAAAGAGCTGAAGTCGGTATTTGAATTCTGGATTGAACAGGGCGTGAAGATCTTCCGCGTCGACAACCCGCACACAAAGAACTTCGCCTTCTGGGAGTGGTGCCTCGGCGAGTTGAAGCGCGACCACCCGGAGACTATCTACCTCTCCGAAGCCTTCACGCGGCCGAAGCGCAAGTACCGCCTTGCCCGCCACGGCTTCACCCAGGGCTACACCTACTTCACCTGGCGCAACGACGCCCGTGTGATGCGTGAATACCTCGAGGAACTGACGCAGATGGAGGTCGCCGAGTATTTCTGGCCCAACTTCTGGCCCAACACACCCGATATCCTTCACGCCGATCTCCAGCACGGCAACCGCGCCACCTTTATCGGCCGCTACGTCCTCGCCGCCACGCTCGCCTCCAGCGTGGGCATCTACGGCCCGGCCTATGAGGTCATGGACAAGGAACCGTTTCCCGGGAAAGAGGAATACAACCACAACGAGAAATACGAACTCAAGCAGTGGGACCGCTTCGCCCCCGGCAACATCCGCGAGGAAATCACGCGCGTGAACCGGGCACGCCATGAGAACCCGGCCCTGCAGCAGTTCCGCGATCTCCTTTTCCTCGAAACAGACAACCCCGCCTTCATCGCCTACATTAAGCGTACCCCCGACCGCGCCAACCAAGTCCTTGTCGTCGTCAACATGGACTGGCAGTGGACGCAGTCGGGGCACGTCATGGTGCCGGTCGACGCACTCGGCCTCGGCAGCGACCGCGAGTTCGGCGTGCGCGACCTCCTCGACCCGCAAAACCCCGTCTACCGCTGGAAAGGCGTGCGCAACTTCGTCAAGCTCGACCCCCGCAAATCCCCCGCGCACTTGTTTCAGGTGGTCTTCGACTGGTAGGGGGGAGCGGCGGGGACACTGCCTGCGGCCATCTTCGCTTCGTATTCGTCCTGTCCCCGGAACCGGAGCTGGCGCATTGCCGGAGATGCAGGGAAACTCGCGTAATCTCGCACGCCCCGCGGCTTCTATACTCGAATCAGACGCCCCCCGTAGCCGGGTCAGCGCCCCGGACCTGCGCGGAATTGCGGCCGGTTCGTGTCGGGTGCTGAAGCTATCCCGACTACCTTGGGCGGCGGTCTCAGCGTAGCCGGGAGTGCTTCAGCGCCCGGTCCGTGGCGACGGGTGCGCT
The DNA here is from genome assembly GCA_007123395.1 of Opitutales bacterium. Lineage (GTDB taxonomy): Bacteria > Verrucomicrobiota > Verrucomicrobiia > Opitutales > Oceanipulchritudinaceae > SLLG01. The sequence continues at coordinate 148 of SKLD01000270.1, read as the reverse complement.
GCGAAGAACCGGGCTTTCACGGCGTCGGTGCGAGCCCCGGACCTGCGCGGGATTGCGGCCGGTTCGTGTCGGGTGCTGAAGCTATCCCGACTACCTTGGGCGGCGGTCTCTGCGTAGCCGGGAGTGCTTCAGCGCCCGGTCCGTGGCG
>SKLD01000452.1 GCA_007123395.1 Opitutales bacterium | reverse complement strand
TTCTTGATGTTGCTTCCGGGGCCTTCGGGTTTGCGCCACGACGCGCCTTCGACGGCGATCCACCACTCGAGGTTGCGCACACGCAAGTCGCCGCGCAGCTTGCGCTTGATTTTCGCGGGAAGGAGCGTCTGGAAGACGTAGGACCAGCCGAAGCGCTCCGCCTCCGTGGCGTAGCCGGTCGCTTCGACGAAGGTGGCGAAGGCCTCATTGGTCACCGCCGTGGCATCGATCCAAAACGGAGACACGGTGACCTCGCGCACGGGCCCCTCGCCGTCGGACACCCACGCTTCTTCATCTTCGTTGCCCATCCGGAAGGCACCGCCGTCGAGCCTCACCATACCCTTTCGGGACGACTGGCCGCGCCGCAACACGGGAACGGCGCCCGCAGCCGAACTGTTCCCGGCGGAGTGAGTGTCTCGCCCGCGCTTCGGCGTGCAGCATCCTTTGCCTCCTTTTGCCATCGCACAGAAAGGAAAACCAACACATCCCCGTGCTCAAGCGGCAATCGACGCATCGCAGCAACACACTTGGCTTGCACCCGCCGCCGAGTCCGCATCCTTTGCGGGGATGGACCTCGAAACTCCGACATGGCACCTCTTCACGGACAATCTCGCCCATCCTGAAAAACCAATCCGTGAGGAGCTTCTGCATTACTTCGACGACCGTCCGGACACCACCGCGGAACATGCCGGAAAGATCATTGATGCCTTGGAGGCATACGGCCCGGAAGCCTATGCTTATCAACACCTATGCTACCGCATACCGTTGGACGCGGCATCGGGGAATCGCCTGCTGGCGCTGCTGAATGATTGGACTGAGCCCTCGGCGCAAGACTCCCGCGCACGTTACCTCACATGGATCGTTGAAAGCATTGGCGCCGACGCGGAGTTCGCCGCAACCCTCGCGAACATTGAGGAGACCTATCCCGCGCTTTCCCACGTACAAATCCTTCCGTCCAGAGTCAGATTCCGTGAGGCTGTGGTCGAGCGCCTCGCCGTCACTTCTCTCCCGGAGACAGAGGCATGGGAGCGGTTCGAAGCTCTCGTCAGGAAGATGGTCGATTGCACAGAATTCCCGGGTGCCGAGGTGAGCGCGGCAAGCCGCCTCCTGCGCCACCTTGTCCGCATCGGCGACCGCGACGTGCTTATACGCACGGCAGAGGCATGGCTGGAGCCCGGCGTGGCCGACGGTTCCGGGGGTGAGGGCGACTGGAAGACCGGTCTTGGCGTTTACCTTGCCGAACATCTCCAAGCGCGGCAGTTCGTCCCGCGCCTGCTTGCTCTCTTCGGGGAAGACTGGGACTGGATGAATGAATCCATCCAAAGCGCCCTTGTTGCGATGAACCACCGGGACGCATGCGCGGACATTGCCGCGGAATGGGCGGACCTACCGGATCACGGGCGCCTTTATGCCGCAAGAGCCTTCGCCGCGCTGCACTTCCCTGACTTTGCGGATTTTTATATTGAGGCGATGGACGGAGAAACCGAGTGGGAACCGGTGCGCAATGATTTTGCCGTCGCCCTCGCCCACCTCGCCACGGAGGACTCCCTCGAGCGTGCCTTGGATTTCTACGACGAGGATCCCGACGACCCCGAGCGTGAGCAAATCGTCTCCGTCCTCCACGCCCACTACACCCTGCGGGACATCGCGCACCCCGCGCGGCAACGCATCCGGGAGCATGCCGAAGAGCGTCAGCAGCAGGACGATTCGATCATGCGAATGATTGGGGCGTCAGAACCCCCAGTCAAGGTCCCGCCGAAGCCCGGCCGCAACGATCCCTGCCCCTGCGGCAGCGGGAAAAAATACAAGAAGTGCTGCCTACGGTAACGCGGCGAAACCGCGGCTTGCCGTTGCGACCGGGAATGCGCACGGTTGGAGAAGACTCCGCTCAAAGGTATTGATGAAGCACGATCCCCATCCCGGCCCCGATGCCCCCGAACCCGGACTGCGCCGGACCCCGCGCCTTCCCGGCCGCTCCGCCGGTCTCCACGCCATCCTGTTACTCGCCGCGAGTTTTGCCGTCGTCGCCCTGCTTTACGCTGTGTGGATCACACCTGCGGCAGAGGCCACCGACCTGCGCAACCGCATAGAAGCCGCGCAACAGGCCGACGAAGCCTTCGTGCCCGAGCGCAATATCCCCACGATCCTGCGCAACTTCGAGCAACAGGTGTGCCTCAGCCTCTTTGTCTGGGCGCTCGCGCTCATGGCGGGCAAATTCACCGAGCTGCGGCGCGAGCGGGCCGACCTCCGCTGGCCCTTCGAGGAGTTGGAGGCAGGCGAACGCATCCTGCCCGGCACCGCGCCGGAACTCGCCAAGCGCTGCGAAGCGGCGGCGGAGGCAGCGGGAGCAGGTGCCACCCTCGTCACGAGGGCTGTCTCGCGCGCGCTGCAACGCTTCCACTCCACCGCCTCGGTGCAGGAGACCAGCCAATCCGTGCAGGAACTCGCCGATGCCGAAAGCAATCGCCTCGACTCCGAAATGGCGATCATCCGCTACACGGCGTGGGCCATCCCGTCGATCGGCTTCATCGGTACGGTGCGCGGCATCGGCGAAGCCCTCATGCGCGCCGACCAAGCCATACAAGGAGACGTCTCGGGCGTGACGACGGCTCTCGGCCTTGCCTTCAACTCCACCTTCGTCGCGCTTCTCCTGAGCATCTTCCTCATGCTCGGCGTCTACACCCTCCAGCGCCAGCAGGAAGCCCACGTGCAATCGGTGGAGACCTTCTGCCGCGATAAACTCATTGAAAACATGAAAGCCCCCGCCGCATGAGCACTTACACCCCGGACCTCTTCGGACTGGAGATCGCCTCCACCGGCATCGCGGCAGGGACGGCGGACGCCCTCGTTACATCCGAGCCCGCCGCCGCCCGGGTCGAGGGCGACGCCATTGTCGCCGGGTGGGCCGCCTTTGCCGCCAAGGCCCCCGCGCCCGTTTGGCACGACTTTTGGGAACACCTCTCACGCGACCCGCTCCCGGAGTCCGCCGCCGACCGCATCCTCGCCCGCTCCATCCTCGCCTACAACCACCTCGGCCAGACCCTCGCCGGGCTCGGCGCCGACCCCGCCCGCGCTTCCTGCGCCGTGGCGCTCGCCCCTTCCATTCTCGACGACGAGGAGCGCACCGGTCTCTTCCTCAGCATGGCCAAGAGCCACGGTCTCCGGTTGCGCGGGCTCCTTCCGCTGCCGCTGGCTCTCGCCGTCGGCGCGGCCCGCTCGATGAACACGTTTCCGGATGACGGACCCTTCGATATTCTCGATATCGATGCCGGACAATGGACCGTCTACTCCCTGCACCGCGCGGACGGCATGATCCGGCTCGATACCGCGACCACCACCCGCGAAGGCCGCCGGAAAGTGCTGCGGGCGCACTTCTTCGATGCCCTCTCCGCCCGGTTCCTTGCCGAGACCGCCTTTGACGTGCGCCACAACGCTGCCGCCGAAACACTCTTCCGCCTCGCCGTCGAGCGCTTCCTTCATTCCGACCCCGGCGAAGGCGAACACACGCTCCAACTCGCCACCCGCAAGGCCCGCTCCATCACCGTTTCGCGGGCCGCCGCCCGCGAACTTGCCGCCGACTTGCCCCACCGTGTCATCGGCGCACTCGGACTCGACGATCCGGGCACCCGAGCGCCCCTCTTTATCAGCCATCGCGCACACTTTCTGCCAGGCCTCGCCGAGGCGCTCGCCGCCGGACGAACCCGCCCTGTCACGCTTCTTCCTGCCGGGACGGGCGTCCACGGCGCCATGGTCGCCGCCGCCGGGTGGCCGGTCGCCGAGATCATCGAAGCGACACCGGAATTCCGCGAACTCACCGTGCCGCAGGCGAATGCACCCGCCGCAGCCGCATCGCCCCCCGAAACCCCCGTGGACATTGAAATGCCCACCCATGTTGTCTGGCGGGGCCTCGTCCATCCGCTGGACCACCCCGCCCTGCCCCACTTCCTTCCGGTGCGCGACGGCAAGCTGCTGCGCGCCGAGGGCATCCGCGTGAACGGCGGGAGCGCCCGCGCACTCCAACCCCTCAAGCCCGGAGACCGTCTGGAGATCGGTGAAGAGGCCTTTCTCCTCACCCGGATGGCTCCGGCCTGACCGCCGCCATGCGCCGTCGCCGCCGCACAGCCATACAGACCTTCAGCCTTTCTTTCCTCG
>SKLD01000204.1 GCA_007123395.1 Opitutales bacterium | reverse complement strand
CCGGCGGAACTCTCCTTTCCCATTGTCGGCATCGGGGCATCGGCGGGCGGGCTGGAAGCCCTCGATGAGTTTTTCGCCCATGCGCCGACGGAATGCGGTATGGCCTTTGTCGTGATCCAACACCTCGACCCGACGCGCAAGGGGATGATGCCGGAGCTGTTGCAGCGCGACACGGCAATGCCGGTTTCCGAGGTGAAAGACCGCACACGGGTGGAAAAAAACCGCATTTATGTGATTCCGCCGAACAAGGACATTTCCATTCTGCACGGAGTATTGCATTTGCTGGAGCCGACGGCCCCGCGCGGGCTGCGCCTGCCGGTTGACTTTTTTCTGCGCTCCCTCGCCATCGATCAACGGGAGCGCAGCATCGGTGTGATCCTTTCCGGGATGGGCTCCGACGGCACGCTCGGGCTGGGGGCAATCAAGGAAAAAGGCGGGCTTGTCTTCGTGCAGGACCCCAAGACGGCGAAGTGCGACAGCATGCCCGGCAGCGCCATCGACGCGGGCCTTGCCGACATCGTCGCTCCCGCCGGTGAGATTCCCGCGAAAATCGTCGCCTCGCTGCAACGCAAGCCGCTGGCGGCGGAGACCGGGAAGGACCGGAGGGAGAGTGCGAGCGGCGCGCTGGAGAAGGCCGTGATCCTCCTGCGCGAACACGTCGGCAACGATTTTTCGCACTACAAGCGCAACACGATCGAGCGCCGCATCGAGCGCCGCATGGGAATCCACCAGATCGACCGGATCGACGCCTATCTCCGCTACCTCCGCGAGAATCCACAGGAGCTGGATCTGCTCTTCAAGGAATTGCTCATCGGGGTGACAAACTTTTTCCGCGACCGGGCCGCGTGGGACCGATTGAGCGAGGCAGCCCTTCCAGAGCTTCTCGCGGGGCGCCCTGCGCGCCATCCCCTGCGCGCGTGGGTCCCCGGTTGTTCGACCGGCGAGGAGGCCTATTCGCTGGCCATGGTCATGAAGGAAGCCGCCGGCGGGCAGCGTTCGGCGGGACATCGTCCCATCCAGGTTTTCGCCACCGATCTCGACGGCGACGCCATCGACCGGGCGCGGGCGGGTCTTTACAAGGAAAACATCGTCGCCGATGTCTCGGCGGAGCGGCTCGACCGGTTCTTCGTCAAGGAGGAGCATGGCTACCGCGTCCGCGCGGAGATCCGGGAAATGGTCATTTTCGCGACGCAGAATCTCATCGCGGATCCTCCCTTCACGAAGCTGGACATTTTGAGTTGCCGCAATCTCCTGATCTACCTTAGCCCGGAGATGCAGCGGAAATTGATTCCACTCTTTCATTACAGTTTAAATCCGGGCGGGGTCCTCTTTCTCGGCAGCGCGGAGACCGTGGGTGAGTTCACCTCCCTTTTTTCGCCTGTTGACGCCAAGGCGCGCCTCTTCCGGCGCCTCGAATCGAAGGACCGGCAGCATCCGCCGGAGTTTCCGGCGGTCTTCAGCGAACCGGAGCCCGAACGGCGGGACGCCTCCCGCACGAAACAGCCCGCCGCGAGCCTGCAGTCACTGGCCGACGAACTGGTCCTGCGGTCCTACGCCCCGCCGACCGTTCTGGTGAACAAAAAGGGCGACATACTCTACATCAGCGGGCGCACGGGAAAATACCTGGAGCCGGCGGCGGGCAAGGCGAACTGGAACCTCTTTGCCATGGCCCGCGAGGGCATGCGCAACGAGCTATTCGGCGCCTTTCAAAAGGTACTCCGGAAAGAAGAACGCGTGACCGTCCGCGGATTGCGGCCCGAGGGAATGGAGGAAGGCCATGCCGTGGATGTCCGCGTGGAGCGCCTGGAGAGCGCGGGTGAATTGCAGGGATTGGTGATCATCGTTTTCGACGATGTCGCCCTTCCGACCGCCGTGAAGCGGAGCAAGCGTTCCTCGGCGGAGCCCCGCGTGAAGGAAATCCAGCGCGAGCTGGAGGAGGCGCGGGAAGACGCGCGGCTGACGCGCGAAAGCATGCAAACGACCCAGGAGGAACTCCGGTCCGCCAACGAGGAAATGCAGTCCACCAACGAGGAGCTGCAGTCCACCAACGAGGAGTTGATGACCTCGAAGGAGGAAATGCAGTCGCTCAACGAGGAACTGCAGACCGTGAATGCCGAGCTGCAGGCCAAGGTCGATGAACTGTCGCGGACCAGCAGCGACATGAAAAACCTTCTCGACAGCACCGACATCGCGACGATTTTCCTGGACAATGAACTGAACGTGCGGCGCTTTACGGAACGCGCGACGGCGGTCGTCAAGCTGATCCCCGGAGACCTCGGCCGTCCCATCACCGACCTTTCCTCCCGCCTGTGCTATCCCGAATTAGAGAAAGATGTCCGCGAGGTCTTGCGGAAGCTGCTGGCCACGGAGAAATCCGTGAGCACGAAGGACGGCGCATGGTTTACGGTGCGCATCATGCCCTACCGGACGGTGGACAACCGTATCGACGGGGTCGTCATCACCTTTGCGGACATCACGGGCGCCAAGCGCCTCGAGGCGGGCCTGCGGCAGAGCCACGCCAAGTTGGAGGCCCGCATCTCCGGCGATAGGAAGAACCCGAAAAAAAAGACTGATGGCACCTAAGCAAAAAGCGTTGATGGAGAATGCCGCGGAATTGCGCCGCCGGGCCGAGAAACGCCTGCGGGCGGGGAAGCCACCGCCGAATCTGCCGGAGGCCGACCCGCGCCGCACCCTCCACGAACTCCAGGTCCACCAGATCCAACTGGAGATGCAGAATGCGGAGCTGCGCGAAGCCCGCGCCCAGCTCGAACGGCTCGTGGACAAATACACGGACCTCTATGATTTCGCGCCCGTGGGCTATTTCTCACTCGATGCGGCGGCCTGCATACACGAAGTCAACTTGACCGGGGCGGCGATGCTCGGGATCGAGCGCTCCCGTTTGCTCCGTCGGTCGTTTTCCGGCTTTGTCGCGCCCGCGAACCGTTCCGCCTTCGACGTTTTCCTACGCAATGTCTTTGCCGACGATGGCAGGAAGGTGTGCGAAATCACGCTGAAGAACGAGTCGGGCAGCACCCTGTGGGTCGATTTGCAGGGGACATACGCCGCCGGACCGGAGTCCCTCTGCCGCCTCTCCGTCTCCGATGTCACGGCCCTGAAACGCGCGGGCGAGGCGCAAAAACGCGCGGAGGTCCTGAAGGCGGTCAACGAGGCTCTCGAGGCGGAGGTCGCCCGACGGAGAGAGACCGAGAAATCGCTCCGGGAGAGCAAGCGCCGCCAGAGCCGGTTGCTCAGGGAAGCCCGCCGCATGCAGGAGCAGTTGCGCCTGCTCTCCCACCAAGTCCTGCATGTGCAGGAAGCGGAACGCAGACGCATCAGCCTCGATCTGCACGATGAAATCGCGCAAACCCTCGTGGCGATCAACGTCCACCTCGCCTCGCTCGCAAACGACGTCGACAATGGCCGCATGCAGGAGAAAATCATGGAGACGCAAAAGCTGGTGGAGCAGTCCGTGGAAAGCGTGCACCGCTTTGCCATGGGCCTGCGCCCGACGGTGTTGGACGACTTCGGGTTGATCCATGCCCTGAAGGCTTGTGCGAAAGATTTCACGGAGAAAACAAACCTCCCCGTCCGCATTGAGTTGCCCGGTGAGTTGAAACCGCTCGGCGACGGGCGTTCCGTGGCGCTCTACCGCGTGGCGCAGGCCGCCTTGTCGAACGTCACCCGGCACGCGGAGGCGACGGAGGCGCGCATAACGCTCCGGCAGACACAGCGGACCCTCATTTTGGAAGTGGCGGACAATGGAAAGGCCTTTGACGCAAAACGCGCACTCTCGGGGAAGAATTCGGCCAGGCTCGGCCTGATCGGCATGCGGGAACGCGCGGAAATGGCCGGAGGCCGGTTCCACGTCACCTCGACGCCCGGAAAGGGAACAACCGTGTCCGTGCGCATGCCCTTAGCAAAACCCCGTTCGTCCCGCCCGCCTGCAACCAAGAAATCAACATGAAAAACCCCATCACCGTCATTCTCGCCGAAGATCACCTCATTGTCCGCGAGGGAATCCGGAATCTCCTTGAATCCGATGACGACTTTACCGTCGTCGCGGAAGCAAAAACCGGCCGCGAGGTCGTCGAGCAAGCCGCCCGGCTGCGGCCCGACGTCATTGTCATGGATATCGCCATGCCACTCCTCAACGGCCT
>SKLD01000033.1 GCA_007123395.1 Opitutales bacterium | reverse complement strand
GGACCTTCCCGGCGTGGGCGGTAAGATCGCCGACTGCGTTCTCCTCTTCGCGGGCGGGCACCTCGATGCGTTCCCCGTCGACACATGGATTGCCAGCGTCCTCCGCGGAGAATACGGTCTTTCCGACTGGCCGCTGCCCCACCTGCGCCGCTTCGGCGAAATCCACTTCGGCCCGCATGCCGGACTCGCGCAACAGTTTCTCTTCGCCGCCGCACGGCGCCGACGATAGACTCACATGATAGGCATTTCAAAAGAGCAGACTTACGCCCGCTCCATACGCGCCACGCGCACGACGCGCTGCGAGCCATAGGGGTTGGGCGTGGCGCGGAAGGCGAGCATGTCCTTCGTCCCGTCCTGCCAGTAATCGAGCGTCTCGCCGTTGTCCACCCACGAAACACGCCGGATCTCCGGTAGCTTGCCTTCCACCGTCTGCAACCCGTCGCCGCGTTCCGCACCGCTGAGGTGCATGTTGTTGCGTATGGGTACATCGTGGACAAACGCGTAGAGATGCTCTCCGTCGTCGAGGACGAAGTCGCGTCCGCGGCACACGGCGTCCACCGGACGTCCGTCATAGAGACACGGAGCGCAGCTTCGTATCCATTCACCCACGACGTGCAAGGCGGCCTGTTCATAGGCAGGCAAAGAACCGTCCGCCAACGGCCCGACGTTGAGCAACAGATTCGCCCCGGCGCCGCGGCAAGAGGCGAGCGTCTGAATGAGCCGCGCCGGTCCCTTGAGCGAGTAGTCCTTTGCAGCGTAACCCCAGTGGCTGTTGAAGGTCTCACACATCTCCTTTGCGACATAACGTCCGCCCGGTGCTTCGCGGGCCGGCAGTCCCTGCTCGAAAGTCACCGCGTCGAGCATGGAATGGCCTACAGCGCCACGGTTTCCGATACTGGAGTTGTTGATCAGGATAGCCTCCGGCTGTAACTCGCGGATCATTCCGTAGAGCGCGTTCTCCTGCCAGTCGCGGTCGCGGCGGGACCAGTTGCCGTCAAACCACAAACCGTCGATCTTTCCATACTCCGTGCAGAGGATACGCAAGGAGTCGCGGAGGTATTGCTGGTAGCCGTCCCAGTCAGCGTCGAAGCGCGGATCCCACCAGTCCAATGTCGTGTGGTAGAAGAATATTCCCAGACCCCGCGCGCCGCAGGCTTCGACAAACTCGGCCACAAGGTCCCGTCCGGCAGGCGAATGCGGTGCGTCGTATTTATTGAGGCCGCGCGTATCGTAGAGAGAAAAGCCATCGTGGTGGCGGGTCGTCAGACAAACGTAGCGGAACCCGGCTGAGACGGCAAAGTCCGCCAGCGCCACGGCGTCAAACCCTTCGGCCGTGAAGCGCTCCATCAACTTACTGTATTCGTCCTGCGGAATCTCGTGGTGGTGACGATACCACTCGCCCTCCGCTTGCACGGAGTAAAGACCCCAGTGGAGAAAAAGGCCGTAAGCCATGGTTTCGTAGCGGCGCACGCGTGCGGGAATACTGGAATCAGAGGAATCGGATGTCTTCATGGATCTGCAGGATTTGTTCTCGGGGAAAACGCAACGGTCGCCCGTCGGGAGCCGAATCCGCAACACTTTTCCATGTCTTCGACCGAAATCTCCGTCCACCTGCCGCAGAATCCGCTGGATATCTCCGGCCCGTAAGCTATGGTAAAATTAGACGCTGCTTCCTAGACAAACATTTAGAACCGCAACAATCGTCTGCCATGCCCCACCCAAAAACCGCTCTGCGCAAACGCCTCTTCGCCGCTCTTTCCGCCCTCTATGCGCGGGAGGTGCCCCTCTACGACAAGCTGCTGGAAACCGTGCGCGATGTAAATGGCCGGATTGCGGCACGCGACCCCGCGCGACTCCCTCCGGGACGGAGCGTCGACGAAATCAGCGCCGAACGGCACGGTGCCATTCGCCTCGGCAAACCGGAGGAAATTCGCGATATGGCGCGCTTTTTCGCCTGCCTCGACATGATGCCGGTCAACTTCTACAACCTTGCCGACGCGGGCGCGAAGAGCCAACCCGTCATCTCCACTGCCTTCCGCCCCCTGCGCGACGCCGACCACCGCGTCTTTTGCTCCCTTCTCATGACAGACGCCTTCGCCCCGGCGATGCGGCGGCGGGTGGACGACGCCCTGCGGGAGCGCCGCATCTTCAGTCCAGCTCTCCTGCAACTCATTGAGATCTCTGAAAACGAGAACGGCCTGACGGGCGGGAATGCCGATGCCTTTGTCGCCGAGGCCACCGCGCTCTTTGCTTGGCGCGGCACAGCTCGCTACCACGGCCTCTACCGCGCGCTCGTCGACGCCCGCTTCAACATTGCGGCCGACATCGCCTGTTTTCCCAATCCGCATCTCAATCATCTCACCCCCAACTCCCTCGACATCGACGAACTCTACACCGAGATGACCCGGCGGCTCCAAGGCCCCTACGCGCACCTGCCCCACCGCGGCATGAAAGACTCCATCGAGGGTCCGCCCCGCCGCGCCGCGCCGATACTCCTTCGCCAGACCGCCTACAACGCCCTCGATGAAGCCGTCGTCTTCGCGGAAAACAACGGCAGCCGCATCAGAGCGACCCACCGCGCGCGGTTCGGGGAGATCGAGCAACGCGGTGCCGCCATGACACCGGGCGGACGCCGCCTTTACGACAAAGCCCTTGCGGAAGCCGAAGCCACCGGCGACCTCGAAGGCGCTTTCGCGCGGATCCCCGACTCCTTTGATGCCCTCCGCCGCGAGGGTCTCGCCTACTTCCGCTATTCTACTTCTAGTCAAGCTGCGAAAACGCGCATCCCCGCCGACTCTCTTGCGGGCGCTCTCACCGCCGGCACTGTCGTAATCCATCCGATACGCTACGAAGACTTCCTTCCCGTTAGCGCGGCAGGCATCTTTGCCTCCAACCTTGGCCAATACGGCACCCGCCGTGAATCTACGGAAACCGTGACCTACACAAAGGAGCGGCTCGAAAGCTACCTCGAAACCAACATCACCGAAGCCTACGAACTCTACGCCGCCGAGGAAACCGCCTCTTTTCGCGAGATCATCGAAGGCGACGACCACACCGTATTTCCATGACAGACGACCTGACAGACGCTTGCCTCGCTGAAGCTTCAGCCTACATCCCGCGCCTCCACCAAGGTAGCGTGAAACTTCAGCGAGCGAACTACACCCCGTATCCATCAACCCATGACTCATAAAGTTCTCGTTCTCGGCCTCGGCAAAGTCGGCTCCCTTGCGGGCCGTCTGCTCAAAGAAACCGGCTACGAAGTCGGCGCCATCGACAGTGAGGAGCGCGACGATTTCCCCTTTCCCGTCAGCCGCTGCGATGTCCGCGACGCCAGTGCGCTCGCCAAACAGATAGCCGCTTACGACGCTGTTGTATCCTGCCTGCCTTATGATCTCAACGGGACGGTCGTGGAGGCCGCAGTCGCCTCGGGAGTCCATTACTTCGACCTCACAGAGGACGTCGCCACCGCCCGACACATCAAACAGCTTTCCGCCTCCGCCGGTTGCGTGCTCGCACCCCAGTGCGGGCTAGCACCCGGCTTCATCTCCATCGTCGGGGCGAGCCTCGCCAAAGCCTTCGATGAAATCCGTTCCATCCGGCTCCGCGTCGGAGCGTTGCCGCAATCACCGCGAGGCATGCTCGGATACGCCTTCAACTGGTCGCCGGAGGGCGTCGTCAACCAATATCTGAACGACTGCGAGGTCATCCACAGCGGCGAGCGAAAGATCGTCCCTGCCATGCAGAACCGCGAAACGCTGGTTATCGAGGGGCACAAACTCGAAGCCTTTACGACCTCCGGCGGTCTCGGCACAATGTGCGAAACCTTTGACGGCAAAGTATCGGAACTCAACTACAAGACGATCCGCTACCCCGGCCATCTCGACCTCATGCGGTTCTACTTTCACGAGATCCTCATGAAGAACAATCGCCAGCTTGCCGGCGAAATACTCGTCAACGCCTTACCGCCCGTAAGCAAGGACGTCGTCTATGTCTACGCCGCGGTGGACGGATGGAAGACCGTCTCGGGCCGCCGCGAACATGTTCTCGACGAGTTTGTCCATGCCTACCTGCCGCGCCGGATTGCGGGAGACACATGGCGCGCCATTTCCTGGACCACGGCTTGCGCCGCCTGCGCTGTCATCGAAATGCTCTTTGCCGGTCGTCTCCCGCGCAAGACGGGCTTCCTCAAACAGGAGGAGATACCGCTAGCCGATTTTCTTGAAACCCGTAACGGCTGCCATTTCCAACCAAACAGCAACAACCCGCATCCCTCCCCATGAACATCGATCCACTCCTCGCCAAACTCCACCTCGATCCGGGCAATTTCCGCAGCGGCGACCTGCCCGTCCGCTCTCCGCTCGACGGCAGTGAAATCGCCCGCGTGGCGCAAGCCGGCCCCGAAGATGTCGAGGCGGCGCTCGCGCGTGCGTCCGAAGCCTTCGGAACATGGCGCTCTATACCCGCCCCGAGGCGCGGCGAACTCATCCGCCGCTTCGGCGAAACGCTCCGCGCACACAAAGAAGCCCTTGGCGAACTTGTCACCATCGAGTGCGGCAAAATCCGCGAAGAAGCTGTTGGCGAAGTGCAGGAAATGATCGACGTGTGCGACTTTGCCGTCGGCCTCTCGCGTACTCTCGGCGGACTCACCCTGCCCTCCGAACGAGCCGCCCATGTCATGCACGAAAACTGGTACCCGCTCGGCGTCGTCGGCGTCATCAGTGCCTTCAACTTCCCCGTCGCCGTCTGGTCATGGAACTTCACCATCGCCCTCGTCTGTGGCAATACCGTTGTCTGGAAACCCTCCGAGAAGACGCCGCTGACCGCCCTTGCCTGCCAAGCCCTATTTAAGAAAACGGTAGCTGAATCCGGCATCGCCGACATACCGTCCAATCTATCGCAAGTCGTCATCGGAAGTCGCGAAACCGGGCAAGCTTTAGTGCGCGACCCTCGCGCCGCGCTCGTCAGCGCCACGGGCAGCGTACCCATGGGAAAGGCCGTGGGCCGCGACGTCGCCGAGCGCATGGGCCGCTGCCTCCTTGAACTCGGCGGCAACAACGCCGTCGTCGTCATGCCGTCTTACGACGCCGCCGTTGCCCTGCCCTCCATCGTCTTCGGCGCAGTCGGCACCGCCGGGCAGCGTTGCACCACCACCCGCCGCCTCATTGCGCACAATTCCGTGTATGACGATCTTACGGCCCGTCTTGAAACCATCTTCGCCTCTCTCCGCGAACGAATCGGCGATCCCCTCGCCAAAGGCACCCTTATCGGCCCGCTGATCGACCGCCGGGCTTACGACGCCATGCAATCCGCGCTGGAAACCGCCCGTGCGGCGGGTGCCACAGTCCAAGGCGGCGGACGTGTCTTGTCCGACCGGTTTCCCGACGCCTACTACGTTGAACCCGCCCTCGTCCGCGTCCGCGAGCCGATACCTCTCCTCCGCTCCGAGACCTTCGCTCCCATCCTCTACGCCATGCCCTGCCAAAGTCTTGACGAAGCCGTCGGCTTGCACAACGACGTGCCCCAGGGCCTCTCCGGTGCGATTTTCACCACGGACCTGCGCGAGGCCGAAGTCTTTCGCCAAAACGCCGTCTGCGGCATCGCCAACGTCAACATCGGTACCAGCGGCGCGGAAATCGGCGGTGCCTTCGGCGGTGAAAAGGAGACCGGCGGCGGGCGCGAATCCGGCTCCGATAGCTGGAAGCAATACATGCGCCGACAAACCTCGACCACCTACTACGGCCACCAACCGCCGGACCTCGCCCAAGGCATCCGCTTCGGGTGAGTATGCACGGGCCGTGGATGCGCGCCCCCTGCGCAAATTCGTCCACACCCCCTGCCTTTCCTGCGGTCCGCCGGAGTTTCCGTTGTGATTCCGCTGCCGTGGACCCGCCGGACCCCAAAAAACAAAGCGCCCCTCCCCCGGACGTCCGGGGAAGGGGCGCGAAAAACGGGTGAATTACCCGGGGAGTGCCTCAAATAGCGCCGTCGCCCGTCTCGTCGGTACGGATCCGCACCGCTTCCTCAATCGGCAGAACGAAGATCTTACCGTCTCCGATCTTCCCCGTCTTGGCAGCGGATTTGATCGCATCGACAGTCTTGGCGACGAGATCGTCCGAGACGGCGATGTCGAGCATCACCTTTGGCAGGAAGTCCACCGTATATTCCGAACCCCGGTAGATTTCCGTGTGTCCCTTTTGGCGCCCGAAGCCCTTGACTTCAGACACTGTCATTCCTTCGACTCCGATTTCGGAGAGGGCTTCCTTCACTTCTTCGAGTTTGAAGGGTTTAATAATGGCTTTGACCAATTTCATAGGTTCTCAGCTTTCTAATTAGCGTTGCATGTTGAGTTCAAGTCCTGATTTCAGCGGGTCTTCATTTGGAAGTCCGCATAGGCTTCCTGCCCATGCTCGCCGAGGTCAAGCCCTTCGGCTTCCTCGTCTTCGCTCACACGGACGCCCATCACGACTTTCACGATGCTGAAGATGACAAAAGCCGACACAAAAGCGGCCGCGCTCACGGCGAGCGAGCCAATCAGCTGGACACCGAAGCTCACTTCGCTGTTGAAGATGCCGACGGCTACCGTGCCCCAGATACCGCACACACCGTGGACGGAAATAGCACCGACCGGATCGTCAATCTTGATCTTATCGAAGAAGAGGATCGAAAACACGACGATGGCACCGGCGACGCCGCCCATGATGATGGCAGCGCCGGGACCCACTGCGTCCGCTCCGGCGGTAATACCGACGAGACCGGCGAGCACGCCGTTCAGGGCCATCGAAAGGTCAGGCTTCTTGATCACCGTCCAGGAGACGAGGATCGAGACAAGCGCACCCGCACTGGCAGCAAGTGCCGTCGTCGTGAAGACGAGACCGAGGGCGGCAGGCTCAGCCGAGAGAACAGAACCGCCGTTGAAGCCAAACCAGCCGAACCAGAGGAGAAAAACCCCGATGGTGGCGAGCGGGAAACTGTGCGCGGGAATCGGGCGAATCTTGCCGCCGGCGAGATATTTGCCCGCACGTGGCCCGAGAATCATGACACAGGCAAGCGCGCCGAAGCCGCCGAAGGCATGCACCACGCTCGATCCGGCGAAGTCATAAAAGTCAATTGCGTAGAGCCAGCCTTCGCCCCAGTGCCAGGAACCGATAACCGGATAGGCAATCGCCACGAAGACGGCGACAAAGATCATGAAACTTGGCAGCTTCACGCGCTCAGCCACCGCACCCGAGACAATTGTCGCACCCGTGGCCGCGAACATCGCTTGGAATATAAAATCGCCAAAAGCCGTCATGGCGAGTTCCACGCCCCCGTAACCGAAGGTCGCGTCCTCATTCAAGTCGCCGATCCAGCCGCCGAAGCCGAGAACGTTCGGTATGATCCAGTCGCCCGGATAGTGCGTGTTAAAGCCGATCAGCGCATAGGTCACAATGCCCGTCGTGATGATGAACACGTTCTTGAACATGACGTTCACCGCGTTCTTCTGCTGCGTCAGACCCGTCTCCAGCATCGCGAAGCCGAGGTGCATGATGAAGACCATAGCGGCGGCGATCACCGTCCACAGCATCGACGTGACGAAAAAGTCGAAGGCATAGGCATGGAAGCCGTGGCCTTCGACCATCTCGACGTATTCTTCATAGAAACCGGCGTCGTCCTCGCTGATTTCCCCGGCTTCAAGCAATGCCGCCACTTCTTCCGCCGTGGGGACGCTCTGCAACGCCATCGCGGGAGAACTTAAAAGCCCCAGACCGGCTACCCCGGCAAGGAGGAGCCAAAAGAGGCGCGTTTTCTTCAGTATTCCGATCATAATGGTTTTTTCTTATTGGGTTAGCCTATCGGTGAACGGAACCTGTCGAGATTCCGGAACACCAAAACAAGCACCCGTCGTGCCAATCCCGGAAATGTGGCCAAAAAAATCTTGCGACGCGCGAAGCCCCTCCCCGCCGACAGGTAAGTAAAGCCGCAAGCAGCCTTCGATTAACCACTTACACCAATAGAACGCCCCCCGACCCGCTCAAAACTGCAAGTGCCGGACGGGTTCGCCCTTCTCGTAGAGGTGCCGCATCGCGTCGATACCGATGCGCAAATGGTCGTCGACGTATTTATTCGTCACCGTGCGGTCGGAAAGCTCCGTCTTCACTCCCTCCGGCACCATCGGTTGATCGGAAACAAGGAGCAGCGCTCCCGTCGTGAGGTGGTTGTGAAAACCCACGCTGAAGATCGTCGCCGTCTCCATGTCGATGCCCATGATCCGGTTGCGCTCGAGGTAATCTTTGAACTCGTCATCGTGCTCCCAGACCCGGCGGTTTGTCGTGTAGACGGTTCCCGTCCAATAATCGCGGGAATGTTCGCGGATGGAGAACGAGAGCGTCTTTTGCAGGGCAAACGCCGGCAGTGCCGGAATCTCCGGAGGAAAGTAGTCGTTCGAGGTGCCCTCGCCCCGGATCGCTGCAATGGGGATAATCAGATCCCCCAGCCGGTTCACCTTCTTCAGCCCGCCGCACTTACCGAGGAAGAGCACCGCCATGGGAGAAATTGCCGTGAGCAGGTCCATGATGGTCGCCGCGTTGGCGCTGCCCATGCCGAAGTTGATGATCGTCAGGTGCCCCGCCGTCGCCGTGCGCATTGGACGCCCCTCGCCTCTCACCGGCACTCCGTGCCAGTCCGCGAACTTCGCCACGTAGTCGTCGAAGTTGGTCAGCAGAATATATTCCCCGAACTCCTCCAGCGGAGTGTCCGTGTAGCGCGGCAGCCAATTGCGCACGATCTCCCGTTTGCTTCTCATACCGCCGAAGAGTAGGCTGTGGAACGCTAATGGCAACCGTAACCGAACGCCCGCCTTCGCGGAGCTGCAATCGGGTCTACCCCAGATCGATCCCCACCGGACAGTGGTCGGAGCCCGCCACCTCCGGAAGGATGAAGGCCGAGCGAAGGCGCTTCTTCAACCGCGCCGAGACAAGCACGTAGTCAATCCGCCATCCAACGTTGCGCGCGCGGGCACCTCCCCGGTAGCTCCACCAAGAGTAGTGGCCCCCGCCCCGCTCGAACACGCGGAAGCTGTCGAGGAATCCGGCGTCGAGATGTTCTTGGAAGGCCGCACGTTCCTCGTCGGTGAATCCCGCGTTGCCGCGGTTGGCGGCAGGGCGGGCGAGGTCGATCTCGCGGTGTGCCACATTGAGGTCGCCGCAGATAATGACCGGCTTCGTAGCGTCGAGACGGACGCAATGCTCGCGGAAGGCCGCGTCCCATATCTTCGTGCGGAATTCGAGCCGCGACAGATCGCCGCGCACATTGGGCGTGTAGACGTTGACCAAGTGGAAGTCGTCGTAGACGCAGGTGATCACCCGCCCCTCCGCATCGCCCGTCGGCTCGCCGATCCCCAAACGCACCTCCAACGGCTCGCGCCGGGCGAGGACGAGTGTGCCCGAGTAGCCCGCACGATCGCCTGGATTCCAAAGCGCCATGTACGTTTCAGGCCAGTCCGCCGTCACCTGCACCGCCTTCGCCTTCACCTCCTGCAGGCACAAAATGTCCGCCCCGGCGTCCGCCGCGAAGGCCGCAAACCCCTTCTTCTGCACGGCACGCAGCCCGTTCACATTCCACGAAAGAATCCTCACGCCTCTCCCTTCCGCAGTGCCTTCTCCACTTTCTTAGCCGACTTGCGTGCGAGCAACCGGCGCAGCTTCTTGCGCTGATCGGTGCGCACGATGTAGCCGACGCAGTTGGCCGATCCGCAGCGGCAGGGATGGTCGAGAAAGTGCGCTATATCGTAGCCGTAATCGAAGGTAATCTCCTCGCCCTTCTCAATTTCCCGCAGCGCATACATAAAGAGACGGTCATCCTCGTTGATGAACTCGCTGTTTGGATCGCATGAGTGATTTGCCAGCCGTGCGTGGTTGTAGGGTTTGTCACCGTCGAGGTCGTGCGTGTCCGTCAGTTCAAAAATATACACCGACGCCCCGCCCGTGCGCAGAGACGTCTCGTGCAAGGCCAATCCGCGCCGGTTCGATTCCTTCTTTGTCACAAGCTCGCCCACGTATTCGATCAGGCGCGTCCCCTTGCGGATTAGCCGACGGGCGAAGAGCCCCCGCCCGTGAATACGAGAGTTGCGAATCTCAAGAAAAGCGTTGACCCGTTTCGACTGGACGGTTTTGCGCGGAATAAGCATGCCTGCCCGATAAAGGAAAAAGGCGGAGCGGTTCAGCAAATCAAAATCCCGCACTTGCCCCGCTTTTTTTTCCGTGCAAGCTGATCGCATGGATTCGCGCAACGCCGAGACCCTCGTCGAGGAAGCTATTTTTGAGTTTACTATGGGCGGGCATGACAAGGCCCTCGCACTCATCGCCGAGGCCCTCGCGGCAGACCCCGATTCCTTCCCCGCATGGCACGCCAAAGCCGAAATCCACTTCGACCGACGCGAACTCGACGCCGCCCTTGAAGCCGGTGACCGCGCCGCCGCTATCTCCCCCGACGACGTCCACATCCACACCACCCTCTCGCGCGTCTGGATGGAACGCGGCGACAAAACCAAAGCCGAACACCACGGCACCCGCGCCCGCGTCCTCGGCTGGAAAGACCAGCTCAAGGAAAACCCCGGCCCTTCCGGATTCTGATCCCCAATGTCGCTCGGTTGAGCCGTGCGTCGCGCGGACGAAATCCGCCGTGGCCTGCCGCTCGGACAGGCTCAAGGCCACAGTACAGCCGAAGAGCGGTAGATTACTCACCGCCCATGCCGCGCGGGGCCGTTTTCCGCGCAAGGGTGCCGCACAACCGCAAGGCATCGGCCTCCCGGCACCCTTCGACTTTGACCTACTGCCGTTGACCTACTGCCGCGTTCCGTCGCCGTTCCCCGAAAACCTCCCCCCACCATCAACCCGCACCTGACGCCATGCCCGCCGCCGCAAATCCATCTGCGTAGACAGCCGCCTTACCCGAGCGGCAACCGGCTTCGACCCCTGTCCCGCCCCCACCCGGAGAATCCCCCGGCTCACAGCCCAAAGGCCCGGCCAGACCGCGGAACACCGTCGCCAAAACTCCCAAGGGAAATAGTGATATTCAATGCAAACCAAATTAAGAAATAATATTAAATCACCCATTTCTATTTTTGAAAAATCACCCAAGATGTGCTTTAGCTTTAAGCAATTAACCAACGATCGCCAAAAATGATATAAAGCATAGCCCAAGATTACATGACCCACAGTGTACCCTATTGCCTCCTATAAACTGCGCGCAGAATTTATTTTAGCTTTGAGCTTTTATTCCCGTTCGTGTCTCCGTTCTGAGGCTTGCTTTTGGCGCGGATACACCGGATAAACCACATAACTATGAGAAAACCTCCGCCGACCCATGCCGAAGCGCACGAAGAGCCATCCATGGCCCGCCCGTTTGTCGACGCCCTCCTCGGTGCCTCCGGGGCCGCCGAACGCGGCGCCTTACTCCGCGAGGGCAAAGCGTTGCGGGGCGACGAACCGGCGGCGGCCTTCGAGGAATGGTTTACAGAAACCGCTGACAGTCTCGTCACCGGCCGCTTCCGACGCTCGAAGGAAACAGGCCTGAAAGCTGCCCTCCGTCGTCTCTTTGCCGAGAGCGGCGAGCCCGTCCAAATCTCAGCGCTCTCCGGTGAAGCGGGCGTGACCCGGCTGACGGTGGTTAAACTTGTCGAGAGCGTCACTGCCGCCGGTATCATGCATATGAACGTGGCCTTCCACGGCGGGCACGCCAAAGAACTCACGCAGTTTCAATACCCCTACTTGCTCGATCCGGGCATTGTCACCGCCGCACGCGCTTCGCTCGGTCTCGAACCACTCAGCGACGGATTGCTCTGGGAACACGCCGCCGTCGCCGTTCTGCGGGTCTTGCGCCGGGAACCGCTCTGCTACTGGCACGAACGCAATTATCTGCGCATACCTTGCGTGTGTCCCGCCGACGGGGGGCGTGTCCATGCATTCGTTTTGGGAACAGACACAAACGCCTTCGACCCGGAACCGTTCCGTGCCATACGCGTTCTCCACCCCATCGGCGGCAACTATTTCCTCGTGCCCGAAAACACCGGTCCTTCGGAAACAGAGGCCTTCGGGCTTCCCGTGCGCATTGTCACGCCTGCGGACATCGCCTCACTCTGAGTCGCAGGGATTGAGCCAAGCCGAGAAAAAAGGAGCCCCGGCAAAATCCGGAGCCCCTCAAAGAACGGAAAACTGGTGCCAGAAGAAACCGCTCAATACTTGATTGTGCATCCGTAAGGCCGCGTCTGCGGACGGGCAATTTCTTCTCCAGCCATAGAAGCCCTCAGAGCTGCCATAACAAAATTCTCCGCGCGCTCGATATCGTCCGAATTCGCCGACGGGATACTGTCGATGGCTCCATGATACACGATCACGCCATCTGGGTTGATAACAAACATCTCGGGCGTCCGGACAGCGCCATAGGCGCGACCGACTGTTCCATCTTCGTCCATCAACCAAGGCACCTTAACCTTTTTGTCCTCAATATACTTCCGAGTTTCCTCCGGGCTCATGTAGTCGCGGTGGTTTGGGTTGGATGAATTGATCGCGAGCCACTTCACACCCTTCTCCATGGCCTTGTTCTGAAGCCGCTGCATCTCACCGGGATTATAAAACTTCACAACGAACGGACAGCCGGGATTCACCCATTCAAGGACGACAAACTGGCCGCGGAAATCAGCCAAAGTCACGTCATTGCCATGGGCGTCGGTGAGAGTGAAATCCGGTGCCGTGTCCCCGACGGAAACAGCGGCCATTGACACAGAAGCGCCAAAGAGCGCTGCAGCGGTTATTAGACGAATTATCTTTTTCATTATACTTATCTACGTTGAGGTGAAAAACAAAAAACACAACTTAGATAGAGTTTCGGAGGCCGCAAGTGATTCCCGCGGATTTGCACTTTCTATCGTGTCCGGCGAGCCGAAAAAGCGTTCCGCTGCTATTGCCGTACGGAGCGGTACAGCTTTACCCTACCCCACCATGGACGATCCCGTCTGGACACAATTGCGCGACGAAGCCACCCGCGCGGCGGCAAACGAACCGGTGCTTGCGGACTTGCTCCACCGCAGCATTCTCGACCGACCTGGCTTGGAGAACTGCCTCGCCTACCGCATTTCGCGCAAACTGGGACATCATGCCGTGTCGGAGCCCTACCTCCACGAACTCTTCGACGAAATCTTCGCGGCGGATCCGTCCATCGGCGTAACAGCCCGCCACGATATCGTCGCCGTCGACGAACGCGATCCGGCAAGCCGCGGCTACCTTTCACCTGTCCTCTACTTCAAGGGGTTCCAAGCCCTCACCGCCTACCGTATCGCCCACTACCTCTGGAACAGCGGACGTACTGAGATCGCTCTCTACCTGCAAAGCATCATTTCGCAGGTCTTTGCCGTGGACATCCACCCTGCCGCGCGCATAGGATGCGGGATACTTATCGATCACGCCACAAGTATCGTCATCGGCGAAACCGCCGTCGTCGAAGACAACGTCTCCATTCTGCACGAAGTCACCCTCGGTGGCACCGGCAAGGACCGGGGCGACCGCCACCCGAAGGTCCGCCGCGGCGTCCTCCTCAGCGCGGGTGCGAAGATTCTGGGCAATGTAGAAATCGGCGAATGCGCCAAAGTTGGTGCCGGAAGTGTCGTCCTCAACGACGTCCCTCCGCATGCCACTGTTGCTGGCGTGCCCGCAAAGATCGTGCGCCGAGGAGTCGATACCCCCGCTGAAATCATGGATCACAAAATCTGAAGGGCGCACGCCGCGCGCAGCTTTCATCCCAGCCGCGTCGGTGCCTCCATAACCCCCGCGCCACGACCGCTCCCCGCCACCGCAAGCTCCGAATGCTTCAGCACCTCCACCGGTCGTGCGCCGGGCGGCTTTGACAGCCGCGAAAGCGCCGCCGCTCCCTCCCCCTCCCGCAGCCAAGCCTCCGTCCCCAGCGCCTTGCCACGTGTGAAAAAGCCCGCCCGCAGACGCAGCAACTCGTGCGCCTCCAGCTCCCCGCCGGCCGCAACCGCCTCCGCCAGCGCCGCGGGGTCGATCCGCGCTCCACTCCCGTCGCGCTTCGACCCCGCCCCCTTGCCCAGCATCAACAGGCGGTAGCGCGCCAGCGCGCTGTCTTCCCCGCCTTCGCCCGGAAAACAGCCCGCCAGCGCGCGACGCTGCTCCGCGTCCGCGCCGCACAACGCCGACGCATAACCGCTCCAGCGGTAGTCCTCCGGCAAGGCCGCCAAGCCCGCGCGCACCGGATTCAAGTCGATATACGCCGCCACAAGACCCACCAGCCATGGCACGTCCTGCACCAATACGCTCGTGAAGCGTTCCGCCCACAGCGTCCCCACTGTGTCATACGTCTTGTTGAACCACATCGTGTAGCGCTG